>NZ_DLOE01000023.1:0-62519 GCF_002479615.1 Arsenicicoccus sp. UBA7492
ACGGATCAGTCAGGAGAGCCCGAATTCCTAGGCAACTCATAACCTCACGACAGGCTCGCGACAGGACGGGGCACCAGGCTCGTCCGCGACGCAGCAGACGGCGTCGGCGTCGGCGCCTGTCCCCTCGGGCGCCGACGCCACCACACCGACACGGGAGTCACGATGTCCGACAACAACCGCATCCTCACCGCCGGCGCCGTCGTCGCCGCCGGGCTCATGATCGCCGGTGGCGCGGCGGCAGCGCAGGCGGCCACCTCGACCACCCCCGCAGCGACGGGCTACGGCTCGACGCCCGGCTACGGCACCCCGCCCGGCTACGGCGACGGGCGGGGTCGCGGCGGCCACGAGCACGCCACCGTCACCGGGGACGAGGCCACCAAGGTCAAGGACGCCGTCAAGGCCAAGGACTCGGCGGTCACCGTCGAGCAGGTCCTCAAGGACCCGGACGGGTCCTACGACGTCATCGGCACCAAGGCCGGCCAGCGCGTGATGGTCGAGGTCAGCAAGGACCTCAAGACGGTCGAGGTGCGCACCGGTGGACGAGGAGGACCCGGCGGGCGCGGCGGCAAGGGCCCGCGCGGCGGCAACCACACCGCGGCCACGGCCTCGGAGACCACGCAGGTCAAGGCTGCGGTCAAGGCCAAGGACTCGACCATCACGGTCGAGCAGGTCATGAAGGACGAGGACGGCTCCTTCGACGCCATGGGGACCAAGGCCGGCCAGCGCGTGATGGCCGAGGTCAGCAAGGACCTCAAGACGGTCGACGTGCGCACCGGTGGCCGCGGCGGCCATGGGCGTCACGCCGGCCAGCCCGGTCAGACGCCGGCCCCCAGCACGAGCGGAGCGGCCTCCCCCGCCGGCTACGCCGTCTGATTCCTAGGTCGGCCCCACGGCGTTGACAGCGTCGCGACAGCCCTGGTCGTGATCGTAGAGGTGGCGGGTGAAGGGCCCGCCGGTGCACCCGCACCGACCTCATGACGATCCACCAGGAGCAACGATGTCCCCCAACAACCGCACTCTCACGGCTGCCGCGGTGGCCGCTGCCGGTCTGATGATCGCCGGCGGCGCCGCGGCCGCCAACGCCGCGACCACCGGGTCCGGGCAGGCGACGACGGGCTACGGCTACGCCGCACAGGGCTACGGCGACGCCGGGCACGGCGGGCAGCGGGCCCCGCACGAGCACACCGCCGCCACGGCCGACCAGACCGCCAAGGTCAAGGCCGCTGTGACGGCCAAGGACTCCACCATCACGGTCACCACCGTGCAGAAGGACCCGGACGGATCCTTCGACGCGCTCGGCACCAAGGCAGGCCAGCAGGTCCGCGTCGACGTCTCCGCGGACTACAAGACGGTCACGGTCGGCACCGGCGGGGGCCACGGCGGCGGGCGCGGCGGGGGGAGCACGGACACTGCCGTGACCGGCACCGAGGCGACCAAGGTCAAGGACGCCGTCAAGGCCAAGGACTCCTCGGTCACCATCACGGAGGTCCGCAAGGACCCCGACGGGTCCTACGACGCGCTCGGCACCAAGGCCGGCCAGCAGGTGTTCTACGACGTGTCCAAGGACCTGGCGACGATCACCCAGAGCACCGGCGGCCAGGGCGGGCACGGCGGGGCACAGGGAGGCGAGCAGGCGCCCAGCTCCAGCTCGACCTCTGCCCCCACCAGCGCCTGACCAGCTCGCCCACCGGAGCCCGGCGACCCACGCGGTCGCCGGGCTCCACAGCGTCGGCACAGGCGCACGACAGCGCCACGGCAGGCTGCGCACCCACCCTGGAGACATGAGCACGCCTGCCGCCTCCCTCCCCCGCCTCGCCGTCCCCGCCGGGACGGGCTCGACCGCACGCTGCCGGCGACCTACGCCGCCGAGCGGTGGGGCCTCGCCTGGGCGGGCCTCGACCTGGCCCTCGCCGGGTTGTTCGCCACGACCGGCTGGCTCGTCCGGCGGCAGGACCCCCTCGCCCCGGGACTCGCGCTGGCCACCGCGACGGCCCTGCTGGCGGACGCGTGGTTCGACTGCAGCACAGCAGGATCCGCAGACCTCGTCGGCGCGGTGCTGATGGCCTCCGTGGAGCTGCCAGCGGCGGCCGCCCTGGCCGGTTGGGCGGTGCGGACCACCCGACGGCGCGAGACAGTGGGGGCATGACCGACCTTCACGACCTCGAGCACGGCACCGACCTCGGGACGGCGCTCGAGACCTACGACCGGCTCGCGCCCGTGACGGTGGCGCAGCTGCGGGGATGGTGGCGCGGCACCGAGATCCCGACGGGGCATCCCCTCGACGGCGCGCTGACGGCATACGGCTGGTGGGGCAAGTGGTTCGCGGGACCGGAGGACGCGCACCCGCTGGTGTTCCGGGCGCAGGGCGGCGGGACCTACGAGGTCGACCCCGCCCGGCTCCCCCTGGGCGTCGGCCTGCGGGTGCCGCCCCTGCTGCGAGCTCGCATGACGGCCAATGCCTTTCGCGCGCTGCGCCCGGCGCTGCAGACCCGTCGTCCTCGGGGCCGGCTGCGGATGCTCGAGCATCGTGGCGTGGTGTCGGCAGCCCTCGTCTACGACCACCAGCCGATCGTCGACACCTTCCGGGCGGTCGACCCGGACACCCTCGTCGGGGTGATGGACCTGCGCGGGATACCGCCATACCTCTTCTCCCTCAGGCGCAGCACTGCTATGGTTGAATCCTCAACTATCTAGCAGACTGCCAGCCAGGAGCCAGCCCGTGACCACCACCACCGCCGCAGCCGACGCGCTCGTGCCCGCGACCCACCCCTTCGCCGGCCACCTGCACCGCGCCGCGGCGGCGGAGCGGCACCCCTCGTGGACGCCGGACGACGGGGCCCTCCCCGCGATGTACCTCTCCCACGGCGCACCGCCGCTGCTCGCCGACGCGGGGTGGATGGCGCAGCTCCACACCTGGGCCAACGACCTGCCCCGCCCGCGCGCCGTCCTCGTCGTGAGCGCCCACTGGGAGTCCGACGCCATCGCCATCACCAACCCCCACCCGCGCGAGCTGGTCTACGACTTCTGGGGGTTCGACCCCGTCTACGAGCAGATGCGGTATGACGTCCCCGGCGCCTCGTGGCTCTCCCGACGCGTGCGCGAGGTCATGCCGGACGGGGTGCACGTCCACGAGCAGACCGCTCGCGGACTCGACCACGGCGCCTGGGTGCCCCTCAAGGCGATGTATCCCGAGGCGGACGTCCCGGTGCTCCAGCTCAGCCTGCCGACCGCGGACCCCGAGCGGCTCCTGCGCCTCGGGGCGGCCCTGCGCCCCCTGCGCGACGAGGGCGTGCTGGTCCTCGGCTCGGGCTTCATGACGCACGGGCTGCCCTTCATCCAGTGGTCCCAGCCGGACGTCGTGCCGACCTGGTCCTCGGAGTTCGACGCCTGGGCGGCGGAGGCGCTCGGGCGCGGGGACGTCGAGGAGCTGGCGCGGTTCGCCGAGCGCGCTCCCGGTGTGGGCTTCGCGCACCCGACCGTCGAGCACTTCACGCCGCTGTTCGTCACGCTGGGGGCGGCAGCCGATCCGACCGCTCCCGTGCAGGGCGTCGTCGAGGGCTACTGGACGGGCTTGTCCAAGCGGTCCTTCCAGGTGGCCTGAGCCGTGCGACCCGTGGCTAACCTCGCGACCGCCGGGGCATGGTGAGCTCATGCCTGACGCACGCAACGCCTCCGTCGACGGCCCGTTCGAGCGGGACGAGTCCTATGTCAACGACCGCATCGTCGCGGACGCCCCCGCCGGCGAGCCCACGGGCGACCGGGTCGGCGCCATGCGCTGGCCGGTGGAGCCGGGTCGCTATCGCCTGGTCGCGGCCCGGGCCTGCCCCTGGGCGCACCGCAGCGTCATCGTCCGCCGGCTGCTGGGCCTCGAGGACGTCATCTCGCTGGGGCTCGTGTCCCCCACCCACGGCGAGGAGTCGTGGAACTTCGACCTCGACCCGGACGGGCGGGACCCGGTCCTGGGGATCCACCTGCTCCGCGAGGCCTACGACGAGCGCATCCCCGACTACCCCAAGGGGGTCACGGTCCCGGCGATCGTGGACGTCCCGACCGGGCGGCTGGTGACCAACAACTTCCCGCAGATCACGCTCGACCTGTCGACCGAGTGGCGCGAGCACCACCGCGAGGGGGCGCCCGACCTGTGGCCGGAGGCGCTCCGGGCCGAGATGGAGCCCCTGATGAAGCGGATCTACACCGAGGTCAACAACGGGGTCTACCGCTGCGGCTTCGCCTCGGACCAAGCGTCGTACGACGCGGCGTACGAGCGCCTGTGGACCGCGCTGGACTGGCTCGAGGGCTACCTCGCCGACCGGCGCTACCTCGTCGGCGACCACATCACCGAGGCCGACGTGCGGCTGTTCACCACGCTGGTGCGCTTCGACGCCGTCTACCACGGCCACTTCAAGTGCAACCGGAGCACGCTGTCCGAGATGCCGGTCCTCCACGCCTACCTGCGCGACCTGTTCCAGACGCCCGGGTTCGGCGACACGACGGACTTCCCGCAGATCAAGGAGCACTACTACTGGGTGCACTCGGACGTGAACCCCACGCGCATCGTCCCGCTCGGCCCCGACCTGGCCGGGCTGCTCGAGCCCAGCGGCCGCGAGCAGCTCGGCGGGTCGCCGTGGGGCAAGGGCACGGCTCCCGGCCCGGTCCCCGAGGGCGAGCGCGTGCCGGCGGACCACACCCCTCTGGGAGAGCGCGCCTGGCAGTGAGCGGGCTCAGCGCGCTCAGGTATGACGGAGCCCCGGCGACCCGCGTGGTCGCCGGGGCCCGCCCTGATCACTCGTGGAGCGCGGGCTCCGTGTCGGTCGTGCGCAGGTCGCCGGCCTCGACCTCGTCCGAGCGGCCGCGCAGCGACCTCCCGGTGAGCAGGCCGACCATGAACACGCCGATCGCGAGCGCACCCAGGGCAAAGATGATGTCCCCGGGGACGCGCAGCCACCGCACGAAGGTCAGCGTGGGGGTGTAGAGGAACTCCTCGCTGCGGGCGTACCACAGGCCGGAGTCGATCGACGCCCAGGCCTGGGCCAGGCCCAGCGGCAGCAGCGAGACCAGGGCCATCGTGAGCAGGCCGCCGTTCAGGCCCCAGAAGCCCCACTTGATCCACCGGTCGTTCCACTCGTGGCCCGGCATCAGCGAGCGCACGCAGAACAGCATGAGACCGATGCCGAGCATCCCGTAGACGCCGAACAGGGCGGTGTGGGCGTGCAGCGGAGTCAGGTTGAGGCCCTGGACGTAGAACAGCGAGATCGGCGGGTTGATCAGGAAGCCGAAGACCCCGGCGCCCAACATGTTCCAGAAGGAGACCGAGACGAAGAAGTAGATCGCCCACTTGTAGCCCGAGACCCACTCCTTGACCTTGAGGATGCGCAGGTTGCGGAAGGCCTCGAAGCCGACGAGGGCGAGCGGGACGACCTCCAGCGCGCTGAAGACGGCGCCGAGTGCCATGACCGGGGCCGGGGCGCCGGTGAAGTACAGGTGGTGGGCCGTCCCGATGATGCCGCCGGCGAGGAAGATCGTCGTCGCGGAGATGACCGCCGTGGTGCCGGTGGTCGCCTTGATCAGGCCGAGGCGGGCGAACAGGAACGCGATGACCGTCGTGGCGAAGACCTCGAAGAAGCCCTCGACCCACAGGTGCACGACCCACCAGCGCCAGTACTCCGCGATCGACAGGTGGGTGGAGTGGCCCATGCCGAAGGCGGCGCCGTAGAACCCGGCGATGGCCAGGCAGCTCATGAGCAGCATCGCCACGAGGGAGCGCATGCTGCCCGAGGCCAGGGGCGCGTCCTCGGTGGGGCTGATCGACGAGCCCGTCGCCTTGGCCCGGCGCAGGGCCGGGGCCATGGCGCGCCACATGAGGAAGAACCACAGGAACAGGCCGATGAACAGGCCGATCTGGAAGACGCGGCCCAGGTCGACGTACTCGTAGCCCTGGGTCCCGAGCCAGAAGGTGAGCTCGGTGCCGTAGCCCATCTTGCCCTTGATCGACAGCCACTCGCCGGCCATCGAGCCCAGCACGACGATCAGCAGGGCGACGAACAGCACGTTGACGCCGAGCCGCTGCAGCCTGGGCTCACGACCGCCGACGGCGGGACCGACGTAGAGGCCGGTGGCGAGCCACGCGGTCGCGATCCAGAAGATGCCGAGCTGGGTGTGCCACGTGCGCACGACGGCATACGGCAGGACCTGGTCGATCGGGATCCCGAAGAGAGCACCGCCCTCGACGCCGTAGTGGGCGCTGACGATGCCGCAGGCGATCTGCAGGACCAGCAGGAAGCCGACGACGAAGAAGTACTTGAGCGTCGCGCGCTGGCTCGGGGTCGGGGCGTAGCCGAGGAGCGGGTCGCGGCCGGGTGCCAGTTCCGGGGTCTGCACGTCCTCCTCGGCGTGGGACGTGTGGTACCACACGAGCCCGGCGATGCCGCCCAGGAGCAGGATGAAGCTGATGATGCTCCACAGGATGTTGCCCGGCGGCGGGACGTTGTCGATCAGCGGCTCGTGCGGCCAGTTCTGCGTGTAGGTCACGTCCGTGCCGGGGGCGTCGGTGGACGACGACCAGCTGGTCCACCAGAAGAAGGCCGCCATCTGCCGGGCCGCCGCGGGGTCCTTGAGCGTGCCGCGCGGGATGGCGTAGTGCTCGTGGCCGCCGGCGAACATCGAGCCGTAGTACTGGGCGTTGGACTCGAACGCCCGGACCCGCTCCGGGGACAGCGAGATGGTCTCGGTGCGGGCGTCGAAGGTGTTGGTGCGCATGGCCTGCTTGAGGCGCGCCTTGAGCGCGGCCTGGCGCTCGACGGGCAGCTGGTCGTAGGACGACATGCCCTCCGCCTTGGTCCAGGTCTCGAGCAGCAGCGTGGACTCGCGGTGGAGCCAGTCGGCCGTCCAGTCCGGAGCGACGTAGGCCCCGTGGCCCCAGACGGACCCGATCTCCTGCCCGCCGAGGGACGCCCAGACCTGCTGTCCCTGGACGATGTCGTGGCCGGTGAACAGCTCCTGCCCGTCGGTGGAGACGACGTGGGCGGGGATCGGCGGCTTGTGGGTGTTGATCTGCTGCCCCATCCACAGCAGCACGGCGAACGAGCCGACGACCACGCAGGCCAGCGCGATCCACCATCGCTTGTCTCGCCGGGAGATCCGGTGGTGCTCGACGAGCGCTCCGGTGTCTTGAGAGTCCTTGAGGCTCATCGCCCCTCCATTAATAACGGGATATGTCGTGCTTAATATTGCACGACCTGAGAGCACTCTGACAACCGGGGGCTACTCTCTGGGCATGACTGCCCTGCGCCTGCCAGGTCTCGACCGGCTGGACCTCGGCCGGATCGGTGCAGGGTTGCCGTTCGCGGCCTCGGTGCCGGCCTTGCAGCAGGCGCTGGCCGCAGGTGTCGCGGTGGTGCAGGCGCCACCGGGGACGGGCAAGACGACGCTCGTGCCACCCGTGGTCGCCAGGGTGCTGGCGAGCCGCAGCCGTGGTGGCGGGGACGGCGGCGGGGACGGCGGCGGGGATGGTGCTGTCGCTGCGGGTCGCGTCGTCGTGGTGCAGCCGCGTCGCGTCGCCGCGCGGGCTGCGGCCACCCGGCTGGCGGCGCTGACGGGCACGCGCGTCGGCGAGGTCGTGGGATGGACCGTGCGGGGCGAGCGACGGCTGGACCGGGGCGCCCTGATCGAGGTCGTGACCCCCGGCATACTCCTGCGACGCCTGCTCGGCGACGCCTCGCTCGACGGCGTGGGTGCCGTGGTGCTGGACGAGGTGCACGAGCGCGGGCTGGAGACCGACCTGCTCGTCGGGCTGCTCACCGACCTGCGCGAGCTGCGGGACGACCTGGTGCTGGTGGCGATGTCGGCGACGGTCGGTGCGGAGATGTTCGCCCGGCTGCTCGGGGGTGGGTCGGGAGCCGCCCCGGTCGTCGACTGCCCGTCGGCCCTGCACCGGCTGACGGTGTCCTGGCGGCCCGGGGCCGGACCGCGGACCGACGACCGTGGCGTCGCCCGCGCCTTCCTGCGTCACGTGGCGGACGTCGCGGCCGAGGCCCACCGGGACGCCCTCGCCACCGACCCGGGCGTGGACGCGCTGGTCTTCGTGCCTGGCGCCTGGGAGGTCGGCCAGGTCGCGTCGCGCCTGCGCGAGCTCACGGGCACCGGCCGCACCGGTGGCCCTGGCGGCACCGAGGTGCTCGAGCTGCACGGCCAGGTCGGACCGCGCGAGCAGGACCGTGCCGTGGGTGGCCGACCGGCCGGGGGGCCACCGCGGATCGTCGTCTCGACCTCGCTGGCCGAGTCCTCGCTGACCGTCCCCGGGGTCCGCCTGGTCGTCGACTCCGGCCTCGCCAGGGAGCCACGCAGGGACGCCGCCCGGGACATGTCAGGCCTGGTCACGGTCACCTGCTCGCGCGCCTCCGCCGACCAGCGCGCCGGTCGCGCGGCCCGCCTCGGGCCGGGCGTGGTGGTGCGGTGCTACGACGAGAGCACGTATGCCGGGATGCCCGAGCACGTGACCCCCGCCATCGCGACGAGCGACCTCACCGACGCGGCGCTGCTGCTCGCCTGCTGGGGCACTCCGCGGGGGCAGGGCCTGCACCTGCCCACCGTCCCTCCAGCTGCGGCGATGCGCGACGCGGAGACGACCCTGCGGCGGCTGGGCGCCGTGGACGCCGTCGGGTCGGCGACCGCCGAGGGCCACCGGCTCGCGCGGATCCCGGTGTCCGCCAGGCTCGCTCGTGGCCTGATCGACGGCAGCCAGCTGGTCGGACCGCGCCGCGCAGCCGAGGTGGTGGCCGCTCTCTCCGACGACATCCGCTCTCCCACCGGGGATCTCACGGGCCTGCTGCGCGACCTGCGCTCCGGGCACCCGGCCTCGGACCGGTGGCGCCGCGAGACCCGCCGCCTGGAGCCCCTGGCCGCCGAGCGGGTGGGCGGGACGGCATACGACGGGGTGGTCGAGGGGCTCGTCGTCGGGCTGACGCACCCCGAGCGCGTGGCTCGCCGGTCCGGCGACACCTATCTGCTGGCCAGCGGGACGAGAGCCGCTCTGCCACAAGGCAGCCCGCTCGCGCACCAGGAGTGGTTGGCGATCGCCGACGTCACGAGGGCCTCGGGGAGGGCCGCTGCGGGGACCGGCGCCGTCGTCCGGCTGGCCGCGCCGATCGGCCAGGCGACGGCGGAGCTCGTCGCCGCCCACCTGCTGGTCGACGAGGTGCGGGCCGAGCTGGTCGGCGGACGCGTGCGAGCTCGGCAGGTGCGGGCGATCGGCGCCATCGAGCTGACCTCGACGCCGGTCGCCACCTCCGGCGCCGGGGTCCGGGGCGACGTCCGGTCGGCCCTGCGGGAGGCCGTCCGAGAAGCCGTGCAGGACAAGGGACTCGACGTCTTCACGTGGTCACCGTCGGCGACCGTGCTGCGAGATCGCCTGGCGCTGCTGCACGCTCATCTCGGCGGACCCTGGCCTGACGTCTCGGACGAGGCGCTGCTCGACCGGCTGGACGCGTGGCTCGGGCCCGAGATCGACGCCCTGGCCCGAGGGTCCGCCGCGAGCCACCTCGACCTGACCGATCCGCTGCGCCGACTGCTGCCCTGGCCGGAGGCGGCCCGCCTCGACGAGCTGGCCCCGGAGCGACTCGTCGTCGCGAGCGGCTCGCACGTCCGGATCACCTATCCCCCGCACGACGACCCGACGGCGCGGCCGACGGTGCGGGTCAAGCTGCAGGAGTGCTTCGGCTGGGCGGCGACGCCCACCGTCGCGGACGGGAGGGTCCCCCTCACCTTCCACCTGCTGTCGCCGGCGCAGCGGCCGCTCGCGATCACCGACGACCTGGCGTCCTTCTGGAGCGGGCCCTACCAGCAGGTGCGCGCCGAGATGCGGGGCCGCTACCCGAGGCACCCGTGGCCCGAGGACCCGTGGACGGCCCAGGCGACGGCGCGCACCAACCGCCGCCGCTGACCGATCCGGCCAGCAGGACGCGGTGCGGGGCTACGGTGGGGCGATGACTGATGACATCCCGCGCGAGCACGAGCCGTCGGGCTTCGCCCGGGTCTTCGGGTCCTTCCTCGGCCTGCTGGCCGTGGTCGGGCTCGGCTGGGCCGTCACCCGGGGCCGCGACCGCGACCCCGTGACGGCGGCGCGCCGCCCCGACCCTCAGCGCTGAGACTGCACGGCCCGCTGGCGGCTCAGCATCCAGGACATGGTGCCCACGAGCCCCGCGAGCGCCAGGGCCAGGACGGCATACTCCACGGGCGATCCCTCACCCTTGGCCACCAGCGTGATGAGGCAGGTCATCAGGATCGCGATCGGGGCCGTGAAGGCGGCGATGGCGCCCTGCATGCGGGCCTTCTCGGACTGTCGGGGCTTCTGGGTCTGCTGGGCCTTCTGCGTCGTCTCCATGGATCCATCACACCAGCGATGACGGCCCCGCACCTCGGCCCGAGGGCGGAGATCCGGCCACCGCGCCTCCCCCTCGAGGAGGAGCGGAGCTGCGGTCAGGTCAGTCGCAGTTGGGGCAGATCCCGTTGAGCGGCACCTGCAGGAAGCAGCGCGGGCAGATCACCGGCGCGGGCTCGGAGTCGACCTTGCTGACCCGGCGGGCCGGCTGCGCCTTGGGGACCCGCGGCTCGCGAGGCGCCTTGGGCTCTTTGAGTGTCCGAGGTGTCCGCACAGCACGCACCGCACGGTCCGCGACCGGGGACGTGTCGACGGTGGTGACCGGGTGCAGGAACGGCTGGGCGTCCTCGGGCACGCCCGGCGCATAGCGACGGTTGCACTCCAGCCGCGCCTCGGCGGCGGCCTGCTCGCGCAGCTCCGGTCCGGGGGCCTGGTCCCCGCAGGCGGTCAGGACCGCGTCATACGTCGGGCCCACCGCCCCGTCGGCCTGCACGACCAGCGACACGAGCTCCGGCTCGCCGGCCTCCCGGGTGCGGCCGGCCACGATGGTGAGGACCTTGCCCAGCCAGCTGCGGAACGGCACCTCGGTGCTCACCCCCGAGCGCTCCTGGACGCGAGCCGCCAGGTCGGCGTAGGTCACCGCGGTCTGGTGCACCGCCGCGGTCTCCAGGAGCAGGACGCTCGCGTGGTCCGCCCAGGTCTCGTAGCGCTGCTGCATGCTCATCAGTCGGGGATCGCCCATGGCCCCATCATCCCAGGCAACGGGCCCGCCCCCGACCACGGACCGCTATCGTCACGGTCAGCCACCACCAGACCGCCCCGAGGAGCCCCCATGGGTCAGCACCGTCACTCCACCGCACGCCGAACGACCCGACCGGCGCGCCTCGCAGCCCTGGCGGCCGCGACCGCGGTCACCACGACCCTCGTCACGGCGGTCGCGGCGTCCCCGGCCCAGGCCGAGCGCCCGCGCGACTACGTCGCCCTCGGCGACTCCTACTCCTCCGGCGAGGCGGTCAGGCCCTACCTCCCCGGCTCCGACACCACCACCAACCGCTGCCACCGCTCCCGGCGGGCCTATCCCCCGCAGCTCGCCGCGACCCTGGGCGCCACCAGCTTCGACTTCGGCGCCTGCGCGGGCGCGGTCACCCAGGACCTCTACGCCCCCGACCACAACGGCAACCGCGTCACCGTGGACGCCCTCGAGCCCGCCCAGCTCAGCCGGGTCGACCGCCGCACCGACGTCGTGACCCTCACCATCGGTGGCAACGACGTCGGCTTCGGCTCGGTCCTCGCGGCATGCCTGTATAGCGACCAGCAGCGCGCCACCCGCAAGGACTGCTCGGCCGACGCCGCGCTGACCGGCGCGGTGGCCGCCCGCATCGACGCCCTGGCCGGCCGCGGCACCGCCACCACCCCGGGCGGTCTGCCGATCACGCCCCTGCACGAGGTCATCGCCGACATCCGCCTGCGCTCCCCGCACGCCCAGGTCGTGCTCGGCACCTACCCGCAGCTCGTGTCCTCGACCTTCGCCGGCACCGAGTGCCGGGTCGGTGGGCTGACCGTGCGGGAGGCGCCGACGCAGACCGTCCCGCTCTACGTCTCCAAGGCCGACGCCACGTGGTTCACCGAGACGGTCGACCGCCTCGACCAGGTGATCCTCGACGCGCCACGGTCCGTCCGCGGCCGCCCCGCGCAGGTGGCCGACGTGCGCCCGTACTACGGCGACCACTCGCTGTGCAGCGGCACCGCGTCGTGGATCACGCCGGTCAAGGGCACCGTCTCGGCGACCACCGGATCCGTCTCGATCGACTCCTCGTCGATGCACCCGACCGCCGAGGGCCAGGACGCCTACGCCCGGGCGTTCGACGCCAGGATCCGATGATCGCCTGAGGCGGCCGCGGCGTGCGGCGGGTTCGACATACGGGCTGGTCATGGGCTTGGGTAGACGACTGTTCACCCGCGTCCGACCAGGTCGGACCCCCACGAACCCCCTCAGGAGGGTGCATGTCGCACGCCCAACCGGACCGCCCGGCCGAGCGGAGGCTCGAGGTCGAGCACGTCACCGTCGTGGAGCCGCGCTCCGTGCGACGGGCATCGTCGGCGCCATGGTCGGCAACGGCATGGAGTGGTACGACTTCGGGATCTACGGCTACCTGACGGCCACGATGACCACGGTCTTCGTGCCGGACGTGCCCAAGGAGTGGCAGCTGGTGGTCGTGCTCGCGGGCTTCGCCGTCAGCTTCCTCGTGCGGCCCGTCGGCGGGCTGGTCCTCGGTCCGCTGGGCTACCGCATCGGACGGCAGCGCACCCTCGCGCTGACGATGATCATGATGGCCGTCGCCACGGCCGCGATCGGCCTGCTGCCGACCAGTGCGCAGGTGGGCACCTGGGCGCTGGCCGGGCTGATCGCCTGCCGGGTCGTGCAGGGCTTCTCCACCGGCGGCGAGTACGCCGGCGCCACGACCTTCGTGTCGGAGTACGCCCCCGACGGCCGGCGCGGATTCTTCGCCAGCATCCTCGACGTCGGGTCCTACCTGGGCTTCGCCGTCGGCGCCGCGGTGGTCGCGCTGCTGCAGGTGACGCTCGGGCAGCAGACCATGCTCGACTGGGGCTGGCGGGTGCCGTTCCTGCTGGCCCTGCCGCTCGGCGCCGTCGCGCTGTACTTCCGCCTCAAGATCGAGGAGTCGCCGACCTTCGAGCAGACGCACGACGTCGACACGAGCGAGCTGGACGTCCCCGACTCCGAGAAGCGCCTCGGGGCGCTGGGGATCGTGCGCCACCACTGGCGGCCCATCCTCATCGCGATCGCCCTGGTCGGTGCCACCAACACGGCCGGCTACTCCCTGACGAGCTACATGCCGGCCTACCTCGAGGAGACCCACGGCTACACCGCCGTGCAGGCCTCCCTGGCCACCATCCCGGCGCTCGTGGCCCTGTCGATCGCCGTGCCCTTCGTCGGCCGGCTGTCCGACCGGATCGGCCGCAAGCCCGTCTACGCCATCGCGATCGGGTCCGCGATCGTCCTCACGGTCCCGGCCTACCTGATGATGGCCAACCCCTCGCTGGTCATGGTGGCCATGGGGATGCTCGCCTTCTCGGTGCTCTTCTACATCGCGATCTCGGCGTCGGCGCTGCCCGCGCTGTTCCCGACCGCCTCGCGCTACGGCGCGATGGGGATCGCCTACAACCTGTCGGTGTCACTCTTCGGCGGCACGGCACCGATGATCGGCGAGCTGCTCATCAAGGTGACCGGCATCTCGATCGCGCCGGCGTTCTACACCATCGCCTTCGCGGTGCTCGGCGGCATCGCTCTGCTCAGCATGAAGGAGAGCGCCCGCCGTCCCCTGCCCGGCTCGATGCCGACGGTCGCGTCCTCCGAGGAGGCGCGCGAGCTGGTCGCCACCCAGGACGACAACCCCGACCTGGACACCGACGAGCTGCCCTTCGAGCTGCACGACGCCACCCGCGGCTGACGCCTCAGCGCCGGGGGACGGGCGGGCCCAGCCAGAGCAGCACGGCGGCCACCACGGCCACCACCAGCACCGCGACGACGACGGCCAGGAGCGGGCGGGCCAGACCCGTGGCGACGACCCGCTCCGGCAGCGTCCGCGGAGCCTCTCCCCCGGCGCCCAGGCGCCACCGGTCGGCGAGCAGGCCGCGCCGTTCGGCATACGACTCGAACGGCACCGTCGCGTAGGGCACCACGGCCGACGCCAACCCCGTCAGGGTCGTGCCGACCGGCCAGCGCCGGTCGATCGCCACCACCACGGTCACCAGGGCATAGGCGAGGAAGACCACCCCGTGCACCATCCCGCCGATGCGCACCCCGAGCTCGGTGGTGTGCGTGACGTACTTGAGGACCATGCCGATGATCAGCAGGGTCCAGGTGACCACCTCGGCCTGGGCGAGACGGCGGTACAGCAGACGGGGGCTCACGGGACTCCTCGGCACGGTTGACGACAGCGACGCAGATCGTGCCACGTCTCCCTGGACGACGTCATCGACCCGTGCAGCACTGATGTGGATCCGTTCCTCAGCCGTTGACGTCGAGGCCGAGGGCGATCGCGCCGAGCACCCCGGCGTCATCGCCCAGCCCCGGCGGCACCACGAAGTCCGCTGCACCACCGACGACCTCGGGACGGCTGATGTAGCCGCCGAGCCTCCCCACCATGGCCGCGCGCGTCGCCTCCAAGGCCCCCGTCAGGTGCGGCACGCCGCCGCCGACGACGATGCGCTGCGGCGAGAGCATCAGCACCAGGGCCGCCGTCACCTGGCCGATGTAGTAGCCGGCGAGCTGCGCCGCCTCGGCCTGGCGGCCGGGGTCCAGCAGCTCCAGGCGCGTCCCGTACCGGTCGGCGAAGGCCGGGCCGCTCGCCATGCCCTCGGCGCACCGCCCGTGGTAGGGACAGCGGCCCGCGTAGTCGTCGTCCGGGTGCCGCTCGACGAGGACGTGGCCCATCTCGGGGTGGAGCAGGCCGTGGACGGGGCGGCCGTCGAGGACCGCACCGCCGCCGATCCCGGTGCCGACGGTGAGGTAGACGACCGAGCCGACCCCCTGCCCCGCGCCCCAGCGCTGCTCGGCCAGCGCGGCGCCGTTGACGTCGGTGTCCCAGCCCACGGGCAGCCCGAACCGCTCCCGGAGACGTCCCACCACGTCGGTGTCGCCCCAGCCCAGCTTGGGGGTCGTCGTGATCCGGCCGTATGCCGGGTCCCCCTCGTCCAGGCACACCGGCCCGAACGACGCGACGCCGAGCGCGGCCGGCTCCTCCCCCGCGTCGAGCCGCCCCTGGACCCAGTCGCCGACGGCGCCGAGCGTCTCGTCGGGGCTCGTCGTGGGGATCACCGTGCGCTCGCGCAGGTCATGCGGTCCCGCCCCGACGGCGCACACGACCTTGGTGCCGCCCATCTCGATCCCTGCCACGGTCCGCGCCCCGGTGCGCTGCGTCGTCGTCATGGGACCACTGTGCACGCCGCGCGGGCCGTCACGCTCAGCGACCCCGGGCGCTCGTGCGGGGCAATCACGACTAGATCGTTCAAGTGGCGTCAGATCCTCGCTACCCTCGAGGGGTGGACTGGACCCGATATGACGCTGCGCTCTTCGACCTCGACGGCGTGATCACGCCCACCGCGATCGTGCACATGCGGGCGTGGAGCGAGATGTTCAACGCCTACCTGACCTCGCGCGGGATCACCGAGCCCTACACCGACGAGGACTACTTCGCCCACGTCGACGGCAAGCCGCGCTACGACGGCGTGCGGACCTTCCTCGCCTCGCGGGGCATCACGCTGCCCGAGGGCGAGCCGACCGACGCGCCCGGCACCGAGACCGTCTGCGGCCTCGGCAACGGCAAGAACGACGCCTTCCGCACCGTCCTCGAGCGCGACGGCGTCGAGCCGTATGCCGGATCGGTGCAGCTGCTCGACCACCTCGCCGCCATCGGCACCAAGGTCGCCGTCGTCTCCTCCTCCCAAAACGCCCGACCCGTCCTGACCTCCGCCGGGCTCGTGGACCGCTTCCCCGTGATCGTGGACGGCGTCGTCGCCAAGGCCGACGGCCTGCCCGGCAAGCCCGCCCCCGACACCTTCCTCGCGGCCGCGGAGCGCCTCGGCGTGCCCCGCGAGCGCGCCGTGGTGCTCGAGGACGCGGAGTCCGGGGTGGCGGCCGGCCGCGCGGGCGACTTCGGGCTGGTCGTGGGCGTCGACCGCGGCGCCGGCGTCGAGCGGCTCACCGAGTGCGGGGCCGACGTCGTCGTCTCGGACCTCGCGGAGCTGGTGCAGTGACACCCCTGCACCTGACGGCCGACCCCCTGGACCGCACCCGCTTCCCCGTCGAGCCGTGGCGGTTCGTCGAGACCGAGTACTCCGGCGAGGACCTCGGCACCACCGAGACGTTGTTCGCCGTGGGCAACGGCTATCTCGGCATGCGCGGCAACCCGCCCGAGGGGCGCGAGGCGCACACGCACGGCACCTTCATCAACGGCTTCCACGAGACGTGGGACATCCGGCACGCCGAGCAGGCCTTCGGCTTCGCCAAGGTCGGGCAGACCATCGTCAACGTCCCGGACGCCAAGCTGATGAAGCTCTACATCGACGACGAGCCGCTGCTGCTGGCCGTCGCGGACCTCGTGCACTACGAGCGCACCCTGGACTTCCGGACCGGGATGCAGACCCGCGACATCGAGGTGCGCACCGCCTCCGGCAAGCGGGTGCGGATCTGCTCGACCCGCATGGTCAGCTTCACCGAGCGCCACCTCGCCCTCATGTCCCTCGAGGTGACCCTGCTCGAGGGCGACGCCCCCATCGTCGTGTCCAGCCAGATCATCAACCGGCAGGACGGCAAGGACGAGTACCACGTGCGCGCGGCCGCCATGGGCGAGGGCCACGACCCCCGCAAGGCGGCGGCCTTCGCGGACCGGGTGCTCGAGCCGCAGTCGCACTGGCACAGCGACCGCCGGATGATCCTCGGCTACCGCACCGCGCAGTCCGGCATGACCCTCGCCGTCGGTGCGGACCATACGATCGAGACCGAGGCGGCATACGAGGAGCTCATCGACAGCGACCAGGACCGCGGCCGCAAGATCTATCGCGTCGACGCCAAGCAGGGACAGGCGGTCACGATCACCAAGGCCGTCAGCTATCACACGTCGCGCGGCGTGCCCGTGCGCGAGCTCGTCGACCGGTGCCGCCGCACGCTGGACCGGGTGCGCGAGAACGGCACCGACCACTACGTCGAGCAGCAGCGCGCGTGGATGGAGCGCTACTGGGCCAACACCGACGTCGAGATCGAGGGTCACCCGGCCCTGCAGCAGGCCATCCGGTGGAGCCTCTACCAGCTGGCCCAGGCCTCGGCCCGCGCCGACCAGATGGGCATCGCCGCCAAGGGCGTCACCGGGTCCGGCTACGAGGGCCACTACTTCTGGGACACCGAGGTCTACGTCGTCCCGTTCCTCACCTACACCTCCCCCGAGGTGGCGCGCAACGCCCTGCGGGCTCGCGTGCAGATGCTCCCCAAGGCCCGCGAGCGCGCCCGCGACCTGTCGCAGCGCGGAGCGCTGTTCCCCTGGCGGACGATCAACGGCGAGGAGGCCTCGGCCTACTACGCCGCGGGCACGGCGCAGTACCACATCGACGCCGACGTGGCCTTCGCGTTCAGCAAGTTCCACGACGTCACGGGCGACGTGGGCTTCATGGCGCGCGACGGCATCGACGTGCTCGTCGAGACGGCCCGCATGTGGGCCGACCTGGGCTTCTGGCGCGAGAACGGCAAGCGCACCTTCGAGATCCACGGGGTCACCGGCCCGGACGAGTACACCACCGTGGTCAACAACAACCTCTTCACCAATGTCATGGCACGCGACAACCTGGAGCGGGCTGCCCGCGCGGTCCGTGAGCTGCAGGAGAACGACCCCTCCGGCCATGCCCGCCTCGTGCGTCGGCTCCGGCTGGAGGACGAGGAGATCGTCGAGTGGGAGGCCTGCGCCAAGCACATGGAGATCCCCTACGACGACGAGCTGGGCATCCACCCGCAGGACGACCACTTCATCGACCGCGAGGTGTGGGACCTGTCCCGCACCGACCCCGCCCGGCGGCCGCTGCTCCTGCACTACCACCCGCTCGTGATCTACCGCTTCCAGGTGCTCAAGCAGGCCGACGTCGTGCTGGCGCTGTTCCTGCAGGGTGACCGCTTCTCCCTCGAGGAGAAGCGCCGCGACTTCGACTACTACGACCCGATCACCACCGGTGACTCGACCCTGTCCGCCGTCGTCCAGTCGATCATCGCGGCCGAGGTCGGGTACGCCGACATGGCGCTCAAGTATTTCTACTCCGGGTTGTTCGTCGACCTCGCCGACCTGCACCGCAACACCTCCGACGGCGTGCACATCGCGTCCGCCGGCGGCGTCTGGAACGCCCTGGTCTACGGCTTCGCCGGCATGCGCGACTACCACGGCGAGCTGTCCTTCGACCCCCGCATGCCCGACGCCTGGCCCCAGCTAACCTTCCCGATCCGGGTGCGCGGCACCAGGATCCGCGTCACCGTGCGGCAGGAGTCGATCGCCTTCGAGGTCGAGGAGGGCACCCAGGTCGACCTGTCGGTCCGGGGTGTGCCGTATGCCGTGACCGCCGGCTCGCCCGTCACCGTCCCCCTCGACGGCCACGGCGAGCACCGAGCCAGCCTGCAGGGCACGCACCCGGTGATCGGCGACCTGCGCACGGACGGGTCGATCATCTCGGCGGGCGTGCCCGACCCCGACCAGTGGCGGCCCGGCGGCCCCCACTGACCGCGGCACCCGTGGTCGTCTCTGTGCGCAGCAACGTCCGGCCGCTGGTGGCTACGCTGGCACCGTGAGCGACGCCGACGCCCTGGTCCTCGAGGTCCGGTCCCTCCTCGCCGCGCACGCAGACCCGGAGCGGGCGGCCGGGCAGCAGCGCTACATGAGGTCGGCGATGCCGTTCCACGGGCTGACCTCGCCGCAGCGCCGGCTCCTGACCCGTCCCGTCCTCGCTGCGCACCGGCTGGCCACGCGCGAGGAGTGGGTGGCGACCGTCCGCCGGTTGTGGGACGAGGCGAGCCACCGCGAGGAGCGCTACACCGCGATCGAGCTGCTCCGGCACCGCGCCTACGGCCAGTGGCGCGACAGCGGCCTGGCTCCCCTGCTCGAGCACCTCATCACGACCGGCGCGTGGTGGGACGTCGTCGACGCGACCACGCCCGTGGTGGGCGAGGTCCTGCGCGCCGAGCCGCCATTCGCGGCGCGGCTGCGCGCCTGGTCGACGTCCGACGACCTCTGGCTGCGCCGCGCCTCGATCATCGGCCAGCTCGACAGCAAGGGTCGCACCGACGTCGCGCTCCTCCAGGACTGCCTGGACGCCAACCTGCGAGACCGGGAGTTCTTCATCCGCAAGGCCATCGGGTGGGCGCTGCGCCAGCACGCCCGGGTCGACCCCGCCTGGGTGCGCATGTATGTCGCGACCCGGCGCACGCGCCTGTCCCCTCTCTCGGTCCGCGAGGCCCTCAAGCACCTCGGCGACGCCTGACCCCGTGCCAACCTCGCGCTCCCAGCGCGGGAAGCGCACACCCGGCTGCTGAGTGTGCTGCGAGGGTCAGCCGGCGAGGTCGGCGAGGAGGGAATCGCGCTGGTCGGCGGGGATCGCGTCGACGGGCAGCGGGGTGCGGGTGTTGTCGCGGCGCTCCAGGACGAGCACGCCGTCGTCGGTGACCCGCGCCCGGCGGAAGCGGTCGAGCGGGTGCTCCGTCCCCGAGATGGGGAACCGGACGAGGCGGGCGGGGGCGTCATACCTCAGCGCGAAGCGCTCCTGCACCCCGAGGGCCGAGGTGACCCGTCGGCGCCGACCGACGTCGGCCGCCACGAGGACCAGCGCCAGGATGACGGGCGTCAGGGCCAGCCACCAGGAGATCGACCCGCCCGAGAGTGCCACGACCACCGCCGCGACGACCGCGAGGACGACGAGCACCACCTCGAAGGCGCGCGCCCTACGGCGGGTGGGTCCGTCGATGGCCTCCGCCAGGCGCCGGACGAGGTCGGGGGTCGAGGTGACGACCGGTCCGCCGTCGTGGTCGAGGGTCTCCATGGCGGCGACTCTAGCCGGGGCGGACGGGCGTGGTCCGGCACCTCGGCCCTAGGGTGGCGGCATGCGTCACGACTTCCCGGTCCATGGCGAGGGTGCCCTCCCCAACCGCGGCCTCTATCACCTGCTGACGTCGGTGATCGTCCCGCGGCCGATCGCCTGGGTCACCTCACGGTCCGCCGCGGGCGTCGACAACCTCGCGCCGCACTCGTTCTACACCGTGTCGTGCGTGGACCCGGCGATGGTGCAGTTCACCTCGGTGGGGGTCAAGGACACCCTGCGAAACGTCCGTGAGACAGGCGAGTTCGTCGTCCACCTGCTCGGGGAGCGGCACGTCGAGGCGGGCAACGCGTCGGGGACGGACTACCCGGCGGACGTGAGCGAGCTCGAGGCGCTCGAGCTCGAGCGGGAGCCCAGCGCGACCGTCTCGGTGCCCCGCCTGGCCGCGTCGCCGGTCGCCATCGAGTGTCGGCTGCACGCCGCGGTGACGCTCGGCGACTCGACGGTCGTGATCGGCGCCGTGCAGCACGTCGCCGTCGACGAGGACGTCCTCGACCTCAGCCGCCCCGACAGCCCGCACGCCCGGATCCGTGACCTCGCGCCCCTCGCCCGCCTCGGCCGGGACGAGTGGGGCACGGTCGGGGAGGTGCGCGAGATGAAGCGGATCCCCTACTCCAGCATCAGCGGTCGTTGACGCGGCCGGGCGTCAGGCCTCGAGGGTCGCCACCAGGTGAATAGTCTCGGGATCCTTGGTCGCACGCAGCGCCGCGACCTGCGCGCTGCCCGACCGGTCCACGACGAGGTCCACGGTGGTCGGCAGCAGCACCGGCTTGCGGAACCACACGTGCGACCGGCTCGGGCCCGTGCTCTGCGGCCCGAGCGCGGCGATGGTGCGCGCACCGGTCCACATGCCGTGGGCTATGGCCCTCGGGAAGCCCATCGCCCTGGCCGTCAGCGGGTGCAGGTGGATCGGGTTGACGTCCCCGGACACCGCGGCATAGCGGCGGCCCAGGTCGTCGGCCAGCCTCCACCGGGCGCACGGGTCTCCAGCGGGTATGCCGGGGGCCGCGGCGCCACGCGGGGCATCGGCCTCGCCGGCCCCGCGCTGCAGATAGGTGCTGGTCTCCTGCCAGACGGCCTCGCCGTCGACCTCCACGAGCGTCACCAGGTCGACGAGCCGCCCCTTGGTGTGCGGGCGCAGCGACTCGGCCCACACGGTGACGTCGTAGGCCTGGTCGGCGGTCAGGGTGCGGTGCACGGTCGTGGCGTTCTCGACGTGCACGAGGCCCGGCATGGGCAGGGGGAAGTCCTTGTCGGACATGATCTTTGCGGCCAGGGGGAAGCCCAGCAGGTGCGGGTAGGCGTGCGGCAGGACGTCACCGCCCGCCGCCCCCACGAGCCGCTGGTAGTCCGCGAGGTGACCACGGTCGACCTGCACCCCGCGGCGCACCAGGCGTCGGGTGCTCAGGTCACCGCCGCGCCCCTTGGCGGTGAGGGCGCCGCGCACGAGCGAGCGCACCAGAGAGGGAGACTCGCGGATCTCCTCGGTGGCGACGGTGGGCTGGTCGGTCGTCATCCGGCCCTCACGCCCCGATCATGTTCTGGCCGCACACGCGGACGACCTGGCCGGTGACCCCGGCCGACGCGGGCTGGACCAGCCAGGCGATCGTGTCGGCGACGTCGACGGGCAGGCCGCCCTGCTGCAGCGAGGACAGGCGGCGGGCCGCCTCGCGCGTGGCGAACGGCATCTTGCCCGTCATCTCGGTCTCGATGAGGCCGGGGGCGACCCCGTTGACGGTGATGCCGCGCTCGGCGACCTGTGGGGCGAGGGCGCCGACGAGGCCGATGATCGCGGCCTTGGTGGCCGAGTAGTTGGTCTGGCCGCGGTTGCCCGCGAAGCCGGACTGCGAGGACAGGCACACCATGCGGCCGCCGTCACCCAGGCCGTCGGAGCCGAGGAGGGTCTCGTTCATCTGCACGATCGAGGCGAGGTTGACGGCCATCACGCTGTCCCACCGGGACTCGTCCATGTTGACGAAGAGCTTGTCGCGGGTGATGCCGGCGTTGTGCACCACGATGTCGAGCCCGCCGTGACGGCCGCGAGCGTGGTCGAGGATGCGGCGGCCGGCGTCCTCGGCCGTGACGTCGAGCTGCAGCGCCGTGCCACCGACCTCGCCGGCGACCTGCGCGAGAGCCTCGCCGGCCGCGGGCACGTCGACGCACACGACCGTGGCGCCGTCGCGGTGCAGGGTGCGCGCGATGGCCGCGCCGATGCCTCGCGCCGCGCCGGTCACGACGGCGACCTGGCCGTCGAGAGGACGGTCGACGGACGGGTTGGCCTGCGCCGCAGCGCTGCTCACCCGCACGGGCTGCCCGTCGACGAACGCCGACCGGCCGGAGAGGAAGAACCGCACGGCCTCGCCGACGTTAGCGCGAGCCTGCTCGGACACCTCTCCCTCCGAGACCGGCCCGAGGACGAGGTTGGCCGTGGCGCCGGCGCGCAGCTCCTTGGCCAGGGAGCGGGTGAACCCGTCGAGGGCGCGCTGGGTCGCCACCTGCACGGGGTCGCTGAGCTGCGTGTGGTCCGTGCCGATCACGACGACGCGGGCGTTGCGACCGAGCCGCTTGACGGCCGGGGCGCCCAGCTCGCGCAGCACGGCGAGGTCGGAGGGGTGACGCGCGTCCGACAGGTCGAGCACGACGCCACCGAGGCGGCCGTCGCCCAGCTCCTCCAGCGAGTCCACCACGGACACAGCGGCATTGGTGAGCAGGGAGCGCACGCTGGCGACATACGAGCCCGTCCCCGTCACGAGCACCGGTGACTCGCAGAGGATCTGGCCAGGCTCGTAGCGCCGCAGGCGCACGGGGGCGGGCAGGCCGAGCCGCTTGGCGACGTTCTTGCCGAAGGGCGTGTTGATGAAGTCGGAGTACTGGTCAGCCATCTCAGGCCTCCACGATCGCGACGACGCCCTGGCCACCGGCCGCGCAGATGGAGATCAGGCCGCGGCCCGAGCCCCGCTCGTGCAGCATCTTGGCCAGGCTGGCGAGGATGCGACCACCGGTGGCCGCGAAGGGGTGGCCGGCCGCGAGCGACGAGCCGTTGACGTTGAGCCTGCTGCGGTCGATCGAGCCGAGCGGCGCGTCCAGGCCGAGCCGCTCCCGGCAGAAGTCCTCGTCCTCCCAGGCCTTGAGCGTGGACAGCACCGTGGAGGCGAAGGCCTCGTGGATCTCGTAGAAGTCGAAGTCCTGCAGGCTCAGTCCGTTTCGCGCCAGGAGGCGGGGCACGGCATACGCGGGGGCCATGAGCAGGCCCTCGTCACCGTGCACGTAGTCGACGGCCGCCGTCTCGCCGTCGACGAACCAGGCGAGGGGCTCGAGGCGGTGCTCGCGCGCCCAGTCCTCGCTGGCGAGGAGCACCGCCGAGGCGCCGTCGGTGAGCGGGGTGGAGTTGCCGGCGGTCATGGTGGCGCCCTCGCCCTTGCCGAAGACCGGCTTGAGGGTGGCGAGCTTGTCGACCGAGGAGTCGGGCCGCAGGTTGTTGTCCTTGGTGAGGCCCAGGAAGGGCGTCATCAGGTCGTCGAAGAAGCCGCGGTCGTAGGCCGCCGCGAGGTTGTGGTGCGAGGCGGCGGCCAGCTCGTCCTGCGCCTCGCGGGTGATGCCCCAGCGCTTGGCGGTCTGGGCCATGTGCTCGCCCATCGACAGGCCGGTGCGGGGCTCGTCGTTCTGCGGGGCGACGGGGGCCAGGTGCTGGGGGCGCAGGCCGGCGAAGGCCTTGGCGCGGGCCATCGGGGTCTTGGCGCGCATGGCGGACAGCAGGCTGCGACGCAGGCCCTCGCTGATGACGATCGGCGCGTCCGAGGTGGTGTCGACGCCGCCGGCGATGCCGACCTCGATCTGCCCGAGGGCGATCTTGTTGCTGACCAGGATGGCGGCCTCGAGACCGGTGCCGCAGGCCTGCTGCAGGTCGTAGGCCGGGGTCTGCGCCGACAGCCGGGTGCCGAGCACGGACTCACGCGTGAGGTTGAAGTCGCGCGAGTGCTTGATGACCGCGCCGGCGGCGACCTCGCCGAGCCGCTCGCCCGAGAGGCCGTAGCGGGCGACGAGCCCGTCCAGCGCGGCGGTGAGCATGTCCTGGTTGGAGGCCTTGGCGTAGGCGCCGTTGGACCGGGCGAAGGGGATGCGGTTGCCGCCGAGGACGGCGACGCGACGGGTGGTCGTCATGGGTGCTCCTGTGCGAGATGGGTCTGACGCTGTTGCCAATCTAACCGATACCTTGAGTACCCGATACCTTGATCACCTGATAATTTCTGTCGTATGACGAGCGACACTCCCCACCCTGGCGACGGCGTCGGACGCGTCGACGGGCGGGCATCCCGGTGGGAGGAGCACCGCCGGCAGCGACGGGTCGAGCTCGTGGACCACACCGTCCGCGCGATCCGGCAGCACGGCGCGGGGGTCGGGCTCGACGACATCGCCGCCCAGGCGGGGACCAGCAAGACCGTGATCTACCGGCACTTCGAGGACCGCACCGGCCTGTACCGCGCCGTGGCGCAGCGCGTCGAGGGGCAGATCGTGGGGCGGGTCCGCTCGTCGCTGGACGCCGACGCGTCGCAGCGCGAGGTGCTGGAGTCCGTGATCGACGCCTACCTGCGCCTGGTGGAGCGCGACCCCGAGCTGTACCGCTTCGTCATACGACGTCCGCTGGTCGACGGCCCCCTCGACGACGACCCGGTCCCCGGCATCACCAGCCAGGTGGCGGCCACAGTGGCCGCGACCCTCGACGAGGCGACCACCCCGGCGGTGTCCCACGTCTGGGCCGTGGCGCTGGTCGGATCGGTGCAGGCCTGCGCGGACGACTGGCTCGCGGCCGATCCCGCGACCCGCCTGACGCGCGCCGAGCTCACGCACCAGCTGGCCGAGCTGGCCTGGCACGGCGTCGCCCAGACCTATCGGGCGTGAGGGCTCACGGATCGGGGGGTCGCGGCGTCTACCGTGTGTGAAGAGCCCCAGCCCGAGGAGCAGCATGCGTCGCCACACGATCATCGACAGCCCGGTCGGGCCGCTGACCGCGGTCGCCGAGGACGACGCCCTGATCGCCCTCTACTTCGAGCGGCACGGGCGCGCTCCGGCCGTCACCGAGCACGGCGAGCGGGCGGACGAGGACCCGCTGCTCATCCGGGCCCGCACCCAGCTGGGTGAGTACTTCGGCGGCGAGCGGAGGTCCTTCGACCTCCCCACGGATCCCCCCGGGGACGGCTTCCAGCAGCGCGTGTGGGCGCAGCTGCGCGAGATCCCCTACGGCGAGACGCGGTCCTACGGGCAGCTCGCCCGGGCTCTCGGCCAGCCCGGCGCGGCCCAGGCGGTCGGCAACGCGAACGGCGCCAACCCGATCTCCATCGTCGTCCCGTGCCACCGCGTCATCGGGTCCGACGGCTCCCTGACCGGCTATGCCGGGGGGCTCGAGCGCAAGCGCTGGCTGCTCGCTCACGAGGAGCCGGCGGCGTCCGTGACCGGTCGGCTCTTCTGAGCGACAGCCGATCTCGTATGCCGCGCAGCGAGCCCTTCGAGGACGTGGTCACCGCGCACGGGGCCACCGTCCTGCGGGTCTGCCGCGCCGTGGTGGGGCCGGTCGACGCCGAGGACGCCTGGTCCGAGACCTTTCTCGCGGCCCTGCGCGCGTGGCCGCGGCTGGACGCGGACGCCAACGTGGAGGCGTGGCTCGTCACGATCGCGCACCGCAAGGCGATCGACCTGGTGCGCAAGGCTGCTCGTAGCACCCCGACCGAGCACGTCCCGGACCGCCCTGCGCGCCACGGGAACCCGCACGACCACGACCCCGACCTGTGGGCCGCCCTGGCCACCCTGACGGACCGGCAGCGCCAGGCGGTGGCCTACCACCACCTCGCCGGGCTCCCGCACGCCGAGGTCGCCATCATCCTCGGCAGCACGCCGGCCGCCGCCCGCCGCGCCTGCGCCGACGGCATCGCGGCGCTGCGGCGCACCTATCCCCTGCTGGCGGACGACGACCGAGACGAGGACCCGAGATGACCGACCTGCGAACGCTGCTGGAGGCCGGAGCCGACGCCCCGGGCCAGGCGGACGAGACGGCCGACCTCGCCCGGCTCACCGCGGCCCTGTCCTCCCGGGCCCTGCTCGAGGGGACCCTGGACGTGCGTCACCGCACGATCGACAGCCCGGTCGGGCCGCTGCTGGTGGCGGCGACGCCGCGAGGGGTCGCCCGGGTCGCCTTCGCGCACGAGGGGTTCGACGCGGTGGTCGACGACCTCGCCCGGCGCCTGGGCCCGCGCGTGCTGCCGGCAGGCTCGACGCTCGACGACGTCGCCCGGGAGCTGGACGACTTCTTCGCCGGGCGCCGCGACCACTTCGACGTCGCCGCGGACCTGGCGCTCGCCAAGGGATTTCGCCGCGACGTCCTCGACCGGCTGCGCGAGATCCCATATGGCGCAACGCGGTCCTACGCCGGGGTCGCCGCCGCGGCCGGCAGCCCCGGGGCGGTGCGGGCGGTGGGCACGGCCTGCGCCACCAACCCCGTGCCCATCCTCGTGCCCTGCCACCGCGTCGTCCGCAGCGACGGCACGAGCGGCGCCTATCGTGGTGGGGCCGAGGCCAAGCAGTGGCTGCTGGCGATGGAGTCCGCCGCTGCCACGCCGGCGGACCGGCATACCGGCCCCTGAGGAGAGTCGTTGAGCGAGATCGTGATCGGTGAGGACGGCCTGGCGCGCCCGCCGTGGGCGGCCACCGACCCGCTGCTGCGCGACTACTACGACACCGAGTGGGGGATGCCGGTCCGCGACGAGCGCGGGGTCTTCGAGCGGCTGAGCCTCGAGGCCTTCCAGTCCGGCCTCTCGTGGTCGACGATCCTGCGCAAGCGACCGGCGTTCCGCAGCGCTTTCGCGGACTTCGACCCCGACTCGGTCGCGGCCTACGGCGAGAGCGACGTCGAACGGCTGATGGGCGACGCCGGGATCGTCCGCAACCGCCGCAAGGTCGAGGCGACCATCACCAACGCCCGCGCCACCGTCACCCTGCGCGCGGAGGGCGGGCTGGCCGAGCTCGTCTGGGCCCACCGGCCGGCCTCCACCCCCGCCCCGCGCACCCTGGCCGAGCTCCCCACGACGACACCGGAGTCCCTGGCCCTGTCGAAGGCCTTGAAGCGCAAGGGATTCACCTTCGTCGGACCCACGACGATGCACGCGCTGATGGAGGCCATCGGCATCGTGGACACCCACCTGGTCGACAGCCACCGCCGGGGATCGTCGGGGGTCTGGGGCTGACGACGGCTAGGATTCCTAGCCAGCCACCCTGCCAGCCACGTCCCGGAGTCCTCGATGCTGATCTCGCCCCTGTCCGGGCCTGTCCCCGACCGTCCCCTGCACATCGGGGACGTCGCCGACCTCACGGGGCTCAGCCTGCGGTCCATCCGGCACTACGAGGACCTGGGGCTCGTGACGCCCCGCGGACGCACCAACGGCGGCTTCCGCATCTATGGCGCCGAGGCCGTCGAGCGGCTGCGGCTGGTGATGGACCTCAAGATCATCGGCCTCCCGCTGGAGCGCATCCGCCCGATCGTCGACGCCTGCCTCGCGCTGGAGAACGGCGAGGGCACCGATGACGACGTGGCCACCGTCGCCGAGTGCCGGTCGGACGTCACGACGGCGCTGGCCGAGATCGAGCAGCGGCTGTCGGCGGCCAAGCACCTGGGTCAGCGCCTCGGACAGGCCTCGGCCCGCGTCCGCGTCTGACCGGATCGCGCCTGGGCGGACGGCCCGGGATCAGGAGGCGCGGGGCGTCGCGGCGAGCCGGTCGGGGCCGGTGACGACTCCCTTGGGCAGCACGGCCTTGCCCCCGGCCGGCACGTCCTCGGTGACCAGGGCGTTGGCGCCCACCCGAGCACCGGCACCCACGTCGACCGGTCCGACGACCACGGCGCCGGCGCCGAGGGAGACGCCGTCCCCGATCGTCGGCACGTTGCGGGCCTGGTCCTCGACGTCGTCGCGGTGCAGGCCGATCGTGACGTTCTGCCGCAGCGTGACGTCGTCACCGATCACCGCGTCGCGGTGCACGACGATGCCGCTCTGGTGGGCGACCCGGACGCGACGACCGAGGCTCACCTCGGCCGGGATCTCGATGCCGTAGACGGACCGGGCCACCCACTGCCCCGCACGAGCGGCGCGACCCACCGGTCCTCGCGCCCATCGCGGGGCCTCCGCGGAGGCCGCCCACCGGGCCAGCCGCTGCGACGCGACGGCCTGGAATCCTGGCGACGAGATGCCGTCGTTGCGCTGTCGGTCCTCGCGCAGGACGTCGACGATCGGGTGACGGCGGGCGAGCCACTCGACCCAGCGGCGCTCGGCGGGGACACGGGCATCGGAGGCGATGGGCTCGGCCGGCTGGGGCTGGGGTGCGTCCCACGGGGGCCGGAAGGCGTTGGACCGGGTCACGGCGGTGGCTCCTAGGCGGTGGACGGCGGGCATGACGACAGCCCCAACCCTACCCTTACGTGAGGGTAGGGTTGGGGTCAGGCCGCAGATGCGGAGACACCTCTCAGGTTGGCAGCGCCAGACGGGGGCCGCGATCACCCTGCGGCATACGTCATGGCACTGCGTGTCGCCGCGCGGGCCGTCAGCCGCGGCGGTAGAGCGCGTCGATCTGGTCGGCGAACTGCGAGGTGACCGCACCCCGGCGCAGCTTCATCGTGGGGGTGATGTGCCCACCCTCCTCGGTCAGCTCAACCGGCAGGATGCCGAAGCGGGCGATCCGCTCGGCGTGGGACACCGTCGCGTTGGCGGCATCGACCGCGCGCTGCAGCTCTGCCCGCAGGGCCGGGTCGTCCACCAGCTCGGCGACGGGCACCTCGGGGCGTCCCTGGTCGCGCAGCCACTCGGCGACCGCCTCCTCGTCGAGGGTGATCAGCACCCCGATCGCGGGCCGGGCGTCGCCCACCACCACGGCCTGTGACACGAGCCGGTGGGAGCGGATGACGTCCTCGAGGGGTGCGGGCGAGACGTTCTTGCCGGAGTCGGTGACGATGATCTCCTTGACCCGACCCGTGATGTGGACGTAGCCGTCCTCGTCGATGCGGGCGAGGTCGCCGGTGCGGAACCATCCGTCACTGTCGAGCACGTCGGCGGTGGCCTCGGGGTTGTGCCAGTAGCCGCGGAAGACGTGGCGGCCCCGGACGAGGAGCTCGCCCTTGGCGTCGACCCGGGCGTCGTAGGTGGGGAGCGGCCGCCCCACGGACCCGATGCGCATCTCGGCCGCGGTGTTGACCGTCGCCGCGCCCGTCGTCTCGGTGAGGCCATAGCCCTCGAGCACGGTCACGCCGATGCCGTGGAAGTAGTGGCCGAGCCGCTCCCCCAGGGGCGCGCCCCCGCTCACGACATACCGCACCCGCCCGCCGAAGAGCTCGCGGATCTTGGCGTAGACGAGGCGGTCGAACACTGCGTGCTGCGCCGCCAGGATCGGGCCGACGCGGCCGGCCTCGCGCGCCTTGCTCCAGCGGATCGCCGTCGCGGTGGCCGCGTCGAAGATGCGGCCCTTGCCGTCCTTGGTGGCCTTGCGCTGCGCGCCGTCGTAGATGCGCTCGAAGATGCGCGGCACGGCGACCGTGAAGGTCGGGCGCAGCGTGGCGAGGTCGAGGGTGACGCGGCCGGGGTCGCTGTGGCCGACGGTGGTGCCGTCGAGCAGGAAGGCCACCTCCATGAGCCGCCCCAGCACGTGCGCCATCGGCAGGAAGAACAGGCAGCAGGCGTCCTCGCCGTCGAACAGCTCGGGCAGCCGCCCGACCGCCAGCTCCGCCTCGCGCAGGAGGTTGTCGTGCGTCAGCTCGCACCCCTTGGGGCGCCCGGTCGTGCCGGAGGTGTAGATCAAGGTGGCGACGTCGTCGCGGGTGAGCGCCTCGCGGCGACGGTCCAGCTCGGCGTCCTCGACCGCGGCCGCGCGGGTCCCGAGGGAGTCCAGGCTCGTCGCGCCGTCGGCGTCGTCGATGCTCCAGCGGTGGACCAGGTCGGGCAGCCGTGACGCGATCTGCTCGACCATCGCGACCCCGTCACGACCCTCGACCACGACACCCACCGCGCCGGAGTCCTCAAGGATCCACTCCAGCTGCGGGGCCGACGACGAGTCGTAGACCGCGACCGGGATCGCCCCTGCGGTCCACAGCGCGACGTCGACGACCATCCACTCGTAGCGGGTGCGGCTCATGATCGCGACGCGGTCCCCCGGCTGCACCCCCGCGGCGACGAATCCCTTGGCCAGCTGGGCGATCTCGGCCGCCAGCTGGGTGGCCGTGACCGGGTGCCACTCCTTGCCCCGGCGCCTGCGGGCCACCACCTTGGCGGGGGTGCGGCGGGCGACCTCGGGCGCGACGGCGGCGAGGTTGGCGGGCGGGGAGGCCTGCCACCAGCGGTGGGACGACGGTGCTGCAGCGGGGCGGCTGGGCGTGGTGGGGGTGGTCACGGCGCCCACCGTACCGGCTCGCCCGCCTCCCGGCGGGCCCGCGGGAAGGACTGGGCGGCCCAGCGACCTGATGGCCGGGTCAGATGACGCCGAGGGACAGCATGGCGTCCGCGACCTTGACGAAGCCGGCGATGTTGGCGCCCTTGACGAAGTCGCCGGGGACGCCATACTCCTCGGCCGTCATCGCGCAGGTGCCGAAGACGCCCGACATGATGTCCCGCAGCCGCTGCTCGGTGTGCTCGAAGGTCCACGAGTCGCGGGAGGCGTTCTGCTGCATCTCGAGCGCGCTGACGGCGACGCCGCCGCAGTTGGACGCCTTGCCGGGGGCGAAGAGCACACCCGCCTCCTGCAGGGCGGCGGTCGCGTCCGGCGTCGTCGGCATGTTGGCGCCCTCCGCCACGACCCGGCAGTGGTTGCGGATCAGGGCCTTGGCGCCGGCGAGGGGCAGCTCGTTCTGGGTGGCGCACGGCAGGGCCACGTCGCAGGGCACGTCCCAGATCGAGCCGTCCGAGACGTGGTGAGCGCTCGACCGACCCTCGGCATACACGCTGATCCGTGCTCGTCGGGCCTCCTTGAGGTCCTTCATGACCTCGATGTCGATGCCGTCCTCGTCGACGACGTAGCCGCCGGAGTCGCTCATGGCGACCACGACCCCGCCGAGCTGCTCGACCTTCTGCGCGGCGTAGATCGCGACGTTGCCCGAGCCGGACACGACCACCCGCATCCCCTCGAAGGCGGCCTTGCGCATCGCCAGCATCTGCTCGGCGAAGAAGACGGTGCCGTAGCCCGTGGCCTCGGTGCGGGTCTGCGCGCCGCCCCAGGTGAGGCCCTTGCCGGTCAGCACCCCGGCCTCGTAGCGGTTGGTGATCCGCTTGTACTGCCCGAAGAGGTAGCCGATCTCGCGGCCACCGACCCCGATGTCGCCCGCCGGGACGTCGGTGTACTCCCCGATGTGGCGGTAGAGCTCGGTCATGAACGACTGGCAGAAGCGCATGACCTCGCCGTCGGAGCGGCCCTTGGGGTCGAAGTCCGAGCCGCCCTTGCCGCCGCCGATCGGCAGCCCCGTCAGGGAGTTCTTGAAGACCTGCTCGAAGCCCAGGAACTTGACGATCCCGAGGTAGACGCTGGGGTGGAAGCGCAGCCCGCCCTTGTAGGGGCCGAGCGCGGAGTTGAACTCGACGCGGAAGCCGCGGTTGACCTGCACGCGGCCGTGGTCGTCGACCCACGGCACGCGGAAGATGATCTGCCGCTCGGGCTCGGCGAGGCGCTCGAGGATGCTCGCGTCGACGTAGTCCGGACGGCGCTCCAGCACGGGCCCGAGGCTGACGAGGACCTCGTCGACGGCCTGGTGGAACTCGACCTCGCCCGGGTTGCGGCGCAGGATCGTCTCGCGGACGGTCTCGAGGCGGGAGGGCAGCTGGGGCGCGGTCATCTGGGGTCCCTCTCGGTCGTCGGGTGTCCCCGCAATCCTAGAGGTGCCGTATGCCGGCCCGCCCGCCCGCCGTGACGGGGTCACGGCGGGCGGGCGCGGTTGCGGCACAGCGGGATCGTCAGCCGCCGGTGGTGAACAGCTCCTTGCGGAACTCCATCTGGGGGCGCTTCTCGACGACCTCGAAGCTGATGGTCTCGGTGAAGCGACGACCGAGCCGGTCGGTCGCCGTCACCTCCGCCCGGTGGACGCCGACCGAGAGGTTGGCCGGCAGCGGGAGGCGCCACAGGTGCGACATACGGTCCGCGATGTTGTTGCCGGGACGGGCCGCACCCGGACCGTACTTCGAGCCGCGGTAGAGCTCGTAGCCCTGGGAACGGGGGTCACCCGAGGTGCTCTGCTGGGCGTAGCGGTTGACGCTCAGCTGGCGGGTCGCGGCGTAGGGGTCGGCCCACTCGGCTCCGACGCGGTACTCCTCCCCACGGGCCTGCTGGGTGCGCTGGGCTGGCGCCTTGGCGCCCCCGTCGATCGACACCTCGACCTTGGAGCCGGTGGTGCCGTTCCAGACGTTGGCGGTCAGGTAGCTGCCACCGGCCAGGTCCTGCGGGGTCACCAGGTGCGGGTCGCCGAGGTCGTTGTAGCTGAGGGGCGGGACGAGGTCCTTGGCCGACGGCGGGTTGGCCTGGCGCCACTGGGACAGCGTCGTGAACCAGCTCCGCCAGTGCGGCGAGTTGATGCCGAGCGCCATCTGCTTCTGCTCCGGCTCGCCGGTCACCACGAAGGTCTCGCGGAACTCGTTGCCCTTCATGTCCAGGACCAGGTGACCGGGCCGGCCGCCGTCACGCTGGGTCGCCATCGGCAGGCCGTCGACGTCCAGGTCGCCGGAGTACCAGTCGCCCGAGAGCGCGCCGGCGACGATGTGCGGGAACGGCAGCGTGGAGACGCCCGCGGCCTTCTGCCAGGGGCCGTAGGAGTCACCCGCGCGCATGTTCTCCAGCGAGTGGGTGTGGCCCGACAGCGACAGCGCCTTGCGACCCTCGAGGAGCTTCCAGATCTCCTTGACGTTGTCGGTGCTGTGGATGGGGCTGGTCATGTCGGCGAAGCTCACGAGCGGGATGTGGCTGGCCAGGACGACCTGGTAGTCCTTGGGCGTGTTGGCCAGGTCGTTCTTGAGCCACTGCAGCTGCTCGTCGGTGAGGCGGCCGTTGTAGACGGGCTTGGCCGGGTCGTCGCACGAGGGGCGCTTGCCGTCAGCGTTGTCCGTGGCCTTCTTGCAGGGGAAGACCACGTTGTCGAGCCCGACGAAGTGGGTCTTGCCCACGTCGTAGGAGAAGTAGGCCGGACCCATCTGCTGGCGGAAGGTGTCGAAGGAGTCCTTGTCGTCCGTCGCGTCGTAGTCCAGGTCGTGGTTGCCCGGCACGAAGCGCAGGGGCGCGTCGATCTGGCCGGCCGCCTCCTTGATGCGGGGGTAAAGACCGAGGTCGTCGCCGGCGACGTCGCCGAGGAACAGGACGCCGCACGAGCCCAGGTCACCGCGGTCGGCCAGGTGCTTGAGGCCGCCGGCGCGGCCGTAGCCGATCTCGCGGCCGGAGTAGGTCTGCAGGTCCCCGGCGGCGACGCAGCGCTGCGTGTCGGCGGCCGTGGCCTTGGACGGCGCGAGCGGGAAGTTGACCATCGACGGCAGCGGGCCGGAGGGCTCGATCCCGCCGAAGCGCAGCTTCTGCTGGGTCCCCTTGGGGGCGTGGTTGTAGGCGAACTGGGCCACGTTGTTGCTGTCGACGGGGACCTGGTAGCCCGACGGCTGGGTGATGAAGACGGTCATCTTGTCCCGGACCGGGAGCTCGTAGCGACCCTGGGCGTCGGTCCGGACGACGTCGATGCCGTTGCTGACCTTGACCCCGGCGACGCCCTTGTCCTTGGCCTGCCAGGCGCTGTCCTTGTCCTTGTCCTCGAAGACGACGCCGCGCAGGACGGGCTCGCCCTCGGCGTTGGTGGTGGGCGTCCTGGCGCCGACGTCGCGGACGACCTGGACCTTGCCGACGAACCGGTCGAACGCGGCCTTCGGCTGGGGAGCGGCCGGGGCCTGGGCGACGGCCGGCTCGTCAGCGGCGATGCTGACGGCGAGTGCGGTGGCCGGCACGAGGCCGACGACGACGGCGAGAGCGATGGGTGTGCGGCGAGACATCATCACGAGCTCCTCGGGGAGGGTGCTGCTGCGGGGTGAGCGCTGGTGCGCCACAGCAACGTTCACCGTCACACGTGAACCTCAGGAGGCCGTGCGATGACGACCTGGCGGACGTCAGGCGAGGACGGCGGCCACCACTGCGGGGAGCGCGCGGGCGGCGGTCTCCCGCCATACCTCGTCGACGGCGTCGCTCAGCTCGGTGGGCGCGGGGTTGATCTCGACGACGGGGATCCCGCGGGCGCGGGCCAGGTGCGGCAGGCCGGCCGCGGGGTGGACGAGACCCGAGGTGCCGACGACCAGCACCAGGTCGCACTCCTCGACCGCCTCCTCCGCCCGCGACATCGGCGCGGTCGGCAGCATCTCGCCGAACCACACGACGCCGGGCCGCAGCAGCCCGCCGCAGCGGGTGCAGGTCGGTGGGTCGAGTCGCTCCACCGGGGCGGGTGGCACGGGCGGTTCCTCGTATGGCGCCTCCCCGCAGTCCGCGCACCGCGTCGCGAGCAGGCTGCCGTGCACGTGGGCGAGCACGGCGCTGCCCGCGCGCTCGTGCAGGTCGTCGACGTTCTGGGTGACGACGCGGACCTGCGTGGCGGTCTCGTCGGCCCAGGTCGCGAGCGCCCGGTGCCCCGCGTTGGGCTCGACGCCACGGACGAGGGCGGCCCGCCAGCGATACCACGCCCACACGAGCGGCGGGTCCGCCTCCCACGCCTCGGGGGTGGCCAGCTGCATCGGGTCGAACCGTGCCCACAGGCCCGACTGCGCGTCGCGGAAGGTCGGGATGCCGCTCTCGGCGCTCATGCCCGCGCCCGTCAGGACCGTGACCCGCCTCGCGGCACGGGCGGCCTGCAGGATCCCCTTTGGCACATGCACGAGCCCATCCTCGTCAGGATCGGCGTCGACGTGCTTCGGTCGATGGTCCATGGCCTCATCCTCCCCCTGACGTTCAACCGGTGATGGGCGGGAGGTCATCGACAAGACCTAGCGTCGTGCGCACCAGGCAGGACCCGTCGAGCGAGCAGCGCGCTCGCCATACCTCGCAGGAGCCCTCGTGAGCCTCACCCGCACCGCCGCGGCGACCCTCGCCACGCTCGCCCTGGCCGGCCTCGTCGCGCCGTCCGCCACCGCCCAACCGTCCGCCAAGCCGAAGCCCAAGCCCGCCAAGACCTTCGACCTGCAGGCCCACCGAGGCGGGCTCGGCCTCACGACCGAGGAGTCGCCGGAGGCCTTCGCGAAGGCGCTCGAGCTGGGCGTCACCACCCTCGAGCTCGACACCCAGGTCACCCGCGACCTCAAGGTCGTCGTCACCCACGACCGCCAGGTGTCCGGCGTGAAGTGTGCGGACACGGCACCGGTGCGGGCCGGCGACCCGCAGTTCCCGTACGTCGGCAAGTTCATCAAGGATCTGACGCTGGCCCAGGTCAAGACGCTCAACTGCGGCTACCAGCAGCTGCCCGGCCACCCCCGCCAGGAGGTGGTCTGGGGCAACAGCCTCGCCGAGCTGCGCGACGTGTTCACCGTGGTGCGGGAGCACAAGGCCAAGAAGGTCATGATGAACATCGAGACCAAGGTCGAGGCGGGCGCCCCCGAGCAGACGATGGAGCGCAACCTCTTCGTCCGGGCGGTGCATGCCGAGATCCGGCGCTCCGGCCTGAAGAAGCAGGTCACGGTGCAGAGCTTCGACTGGGGCGCGCTCAAGGTCATGCACAGCCTCGACCGGTGGCTGCCCCTCGTGGCGCTGACCAACCACGACTTCCTGCAGGTCGGGAAGCCGGGGGCCTCGCCGTGGCTGGGCGGCATCGACGCGGACGACTTCGGTGGCGACTTCGTGGGGGCCGCTGCGTCGATCCCGGGGGTGACGACCCTCTCCCCCACCTACGGCTTCCCGCAGGACGGCAAGGTCGGCGAGCCCGGCTTCCGGCTGTATGCCGACCGCGCCATGACGGACGCGGCCCATGCGCGCGGGCTCAAGGTTGTGCCGTGGACCGTCGACGACCCGGCGACGATGCAGACGCTGATCGACAACGGGGTGGACGGCTTCATCACGAACTACCCCGACCTGGGGCGTCGCGTGATGGCGCTGAACGGGCTGCGCCTGCCGCGCCCCTACCCCTCCCGCTGACCTCGCCGACCGCTCGCTGCACATCGGGTGAAAAGGGTGCATCAGCGCCCCGGCGTCCACAGGGAGACGCGGATCGGACCGCGGGATCCACAGGTGCTGGCCGGCCAGGTGCGCCGCCCGGCGGCGTCGGTCAGGCTGCGCTCATGCGCGAGCTCCCCCAGTCGGTCACCACCCTCGTCAGACGGCGTGGGGGCATCGTGACGCGTGCCGAGCTCCTCGCGGCAGGGTTGTCGGACAACGCGATCCGTTGGCGGCGGCAGCAATGGGTCACCGTCTTTGCCGGCATCTACGCCGTCTCCGCTGCTCCTGGCACAGACCCACGGGACCTGCCGCTCATGAGCCGTGTCTGGGCAGGCCTGCTCCATGCGGGCGAGGGCGCCCTGGTCGCCGGCAGGGCGGCCGCACGCCTGGAGGGGTTGATCGGGGAGGAGCCCCGGGTCATCGACATCTCCGTCCCCCGCAACCGGCGAGTGCGGTCGCGAGCGGGGTGGCGCTTCGTGCGCCGGCGCCCGGGGGTCCTGCTGGACCCTCGCCCGGGACACCCACCACGGCAGCGCGTGGAGGACACCGTGCTCGACCTCTCCGCGGCGTCCACGACCGTCGACGGATGCATGTCACCTCTGCTCGACGCGGTCCAACGAGGGAGGACGACGGCAGACCTCCTCCGTCACCGACTCACGCTGCGGACGCGACACCCCCATCGGCAGCTCCTTCACGCGCTGCTGGACGACATGGCGTCAGGGACCACGACGCACCTGGAGCTGCGATACGCCCGAGACGTCGAGTCTGCCCATGGCCTTCCCGTGGCTCGGCGCCAGGCCAGGCAGGACGGGACCGGTGCGATCTGCGATGTCGAGTACGACGGGTTCGACGTCCTCGTGGAGCTGGACGGGCGCAAAGGTCATGTCGGGGACGGGCGCTTCCGAGACATGGATCGCGACAACGCTCACACGGTGCTGGGCAAGGCGACTCTCCGCTATGGCTGGCGCCAGGTGGCGACCGTTCCGTGCACGGTGGCCGCACAAGTGGCGACAGCCCTCCAGCGTCGCGGCTGGACCGGTGAGACGGGCCGGTGCTCTCGGTGTCGCGAGGCCGCCGACGAGGCAGCATGAGGCTTTCACCGAAGATCGGGGCCACTCCTGGTGGTCATAGCCACCAGAAGCAGCCCCGATCTTTGAGTGTGGGGGCGCGGGGGCGATGGGGGGTGCGGGGTGGGGGTGGGTCAGGTGGTGGCAGGTGCGGTCTCGGGGGCGCGCACCCACGGCACGGCGGCCAGCAGGGTGATCACCCCCGCCATCGCGAACGCCCAGCCGTAGCCGTAGTGGTCGACGATCAGGCCCGCCAGGACCGGCCCGACGATCGTGCCGGCGTCCTGCACCATCTGGAAGCTCGCGAGCGCCTCGCCCGCCGAGCGCTCGTTGCCCACCACGTCGGCGACGGCGGCCTGCTGCGCGGGGTTGAACAGCCCGGCCCCGGCCCCCGCCAGCAGGGACACGGCGAACAGCAACCACAGCGAGCCGGTGACCCCGACGACCATGGTGAAGATCCCGTTGACCACGAGCCCGGCGATCACGAGGGGGCGGCGGCCCCGCAGGTCCGTCATACGGCCGGCGACGGTGAGGGCGGCGGCGTTGCCGGCCGCGAACACCGCGAGCGCGAGCCCCGCGACCGCGGGTGAGGTGCCGAGCGCGGCGACGGCGAACAACGGCAGGATCGCCACGCGCATGCCGAAGTTGGACCAGCCGTTGGCGAAGCCGGTCCCGAGGATCGCGCGATAGGTCGGGTGCGCCCAGGCCTCGCGCAGCGTCATCGGCGGCAGCGGCACCGAGCCGGGCGCGGGCCGCAACGATGCGCCGGAGAGGAACACCGCGACGACGCCCGACGCGATGACGAGGGTGACGGCATACACGATGAACGGCACGCGATAGCCCAGGCCGGCCAGCGCCCCACCGACGACCGGGCCGAGGATGTTGCCGGTCAGGAAGGCCGACGCGTAGGCCGACGAGACCCGCCCGCGCAGCGTCGGCGGTGCGAGGCGCACGATCAGCGCCGCCGCCGACACGGTGAACATCGTCGAGCCGATGCCGCCGAGCGCGCGAAAGACCAACAGCTGCCAGTAGGTCCCCGCGAAGGCGCACGCCCCCGTCGACACCGCCACGATGAGCAGGCCGATGAGGTAGACGGGGCGCTCCCCGAGCCGGCCGACGAGGCGCCCACCGACGGGCGCGAACACCAGCCGCATCAGCGCGAACGAGCTGACGACGACCGACGCGGCCGTCACGCCCACGTCGAAGGACCGGGCATAGGCGGGGAGGACGGGCGCGATCAGGCCGAAGCCGAGCGCGATGACCAGGGCCGCCGCGACGAGGACCCAGATCTCACGGGGGATGCGCGCCCCTGCGGGCGGCGGCGCGAGCGATGACATGGCCTGCCCAGTATGACGGTTCGGCCACAGTGCGAGTGCCACGATCGGCCCGGAGGGCGGTCACCGCGAGGCGGGAGTAGTGTCCCGCCGTACCTTTCCACCGACGTAAGGGTGGTCCCATGACCGCACTAGCACCGGCAGCGATGGTCGCCAAGGAGACCCTGATCAATGCGACCTGGGTCGACTACCTCCTGATCGCGCTGTACTTCCTGTTCGTCCTGGGCATCGGCTTCGCTGCGCGGCGCCAGGTCTCCAGCTCCATCGACTTCTTCCTGTCCGGCCGTTCGCTCCCCGCGTGGGTGACCGGCCTGGCCTTCATCTCGGCCAACCTCGGTGCCGTCGAGATCATGGGCATGAGCGCCACCGGCGCCGAGATGGGCATGCCGACCTTCCACTACTTCTGGATCGGTGCCATCCCGGCGATGCTGTTCCTCGGCGTCGTGATGATGCCGTTCTACTACGGCTCCAAGGTGCGGTCGGTCCCGGAGTTCATGCTCCGCCGCTTCGGCCCGGGTGCGCACCTGGTCAACGCGATCTCGTTCGCGCTGGCGCAGCTGCTGATCGCGGGCGTCAACCTGCTCCTGCTCGCCCGCATCGTCGAGGCGCTGCTGGGCTGGCCACAGTGGGTGTCCCTGATCGTGGCCGCCGTGATCGTGCTGTCCTACATCACCTTCGGTGGCCTGTCGGCCGCGATCTACAACGAGGTGCTGCAGTTCTTCGTGATCGTGGCGGCGCTGCTGCCGCTGACGCTGATCGGTCTGCACCGCGTCGGCGGGTGGAACGGTTTCACCGAGAAGGTCACGGCCTCGCCCGGTGGCGGCGAGCAGCTGTCCTCCTGGCCGGGTCAGGCCCTGTCGGGCTTCGACAGCCCGATCCTGTCGGTCGTCGGCATCATCTTCGGCCTCGGCTTCGTGCTGTCCTTCGGCTACTGGACGACCAACTTCGTCGAGGTGCAGCGCGCGATGGCGTCCAACTCCATCACCGCGGCCCGCAAGACGCCGATCATCGGCGCCTTCCCCAAGATGTTCATCCCGTTCATCGTGATCCTGCCCGGCATGGTGGCGGCGGTCCTGGTCGGCGAGATCAAGACACTCAAGGGTGGCGGCGAGACGACGGCGACCTACAACGACGCGCTGCTCCTGCTGATGCGCGACGTGCTCCCCAACGGTCTGCTCGGCCTGGCGATCGCGGGTCTGCTCGCGGCGTTCATGGCCGGCATGGCCGCCAACATCTCGGCCTTCAACACGGTGTTCAGCTACGACCTGTGGCAGGAGTACGCCGTCAAGGACAAGCCGGACGAGTACTACCTGCGCGTCGGCCGTCTGGCCACCGTCGCGGCGACCGTCATCGCGGTGTTCACCGCCAGCATCGCGGGCCAGTTCGGCAACGTCATGGAGTACCTCCAGACGCTGTTCGGCTTCTTCAACGCCCCGCTGTTCGCGACGTTCATCCTCGGCATGTTCTGGAAGCGCATGTCCGCGACCGCCGGCTGGGCGGGCCTCGTGGCCGGCACCGTCTCGGCGATCGGTCTCTGGTACGCCTCGAAGTTCGGTGGTGCCTTCGAGATGGCGGGGCAGGGCCTGGCCTTCCTCGCGGCCTCGACGGCGTTCGTCGTCGACATCGTCGTGAGCGTCGTCGTCACGATGTTTACCAAGCCCAAGCCGCGGGAGTCCCTCGTCGGCCTGGTCTACTCCGAGACGCCGAAGGAGAGCCTGACCGACGCGGACGCGGCGTCGCTGCCGCTCCTGGCGCGCCCGGTGCCGCTGGCCGGCCTGGCTCTCGTCCTCGTCATCATCCTCAACACGATCTTCGCCTGAGGAGGCACCGATGAGCTCCAGCACCAGCACCTCAGCCGCTCGCCCGGGCAAGGGAAAGCACAAGGCGGGCGCGTTCGACATCCGCAACTTCATCGGCTACCTGCTCGGCCTCTACGGCCTGGTCCTCACCCTGATGGGACTCTTCGGGGACAAGGAGCTCGACAAGACCGGTGGCGTCAACGCCAACCTGTGGACGGGCCTTGCCCTGCTGGTCGTCGCCTGCTGCTTCATGGCGTGGGCGCGGCTGCGGCCGATCGTGGTCCCGGACCACGTCGACACCGACGACGCCGAGGACACCGGTCGCCCGGCGGGTCACTGACGCCGGGCTGACACCGGATCCTGCACCCAGTCTCACGCTCGAGCCCGTATGACGAAGGGCCGGTCACCGCATCACGGTGACCGGCCCTTCCCGCGCCTGGGGTAGGAACATCGGCCCGGGGTCAGTCCCCGAGCGGGATCCCGGCGCGGACCACGGTGGTGACCTGCAGGTCGGCGTCGAGAGCCACCAGGTCGGCCCGCTTGTCCGGCTCGAGCGTGCCGCGGTCGTCCAGCCCCAGCACCCGGGCCGGGTTGGCCGTCGCGGCGGCGAGCGCCACCTCCAGCGGGACGCCGGCGACGTGCACCGCGTAGCGGACGGCCCGGTCGAGCGTGAGCGTGCTGCCGGCGATGGCGCCGTTGGTGACGAGCCGCGCGACGCCGTCGATGACCTCGACGCCGAGGGGCCCGAGCAGGTACTCACCGTCCGGTGCCCCCGCCGCCGCCATCGCGTCGGTGACGAGCACGAGCCGCTCGGGGCAGGTGTCGGCGGCGTGACGCACCATCGCCGGGTGCACGTGGATGCCGTCGCAGATCACCTCGACCGCCACGCGGGGATCCGTGAGCGAGGCGCCGATGATGCCGGGCTCGCGGTGGTGCAGCGGCCGCATCGCGTTGAACAGGTGCGTCGCCACCGTCGCCCCAGCATCCATCGCGTCGAGCGCGATGTCGTAGGTCGCGTCCGAGTGGCCGATCGCCGCCACGACGCCGCGCCCCACGACGGTGCGGACCGCGTCGAGGCCGCCCTCCAGCTCGGGTGCCAGCGTGACCATCCGGACGGTGCCGGGATGGGAGCCGAGCAGGCGGTCGAGGTCTGCCCGGGTCGGGGGCACGAGCTTGTCGGGGTCGTGCGCGCCCTTGTGGCAGCGGCTCAGCCACGGCCCCTCGAGGTGCACGCCCACCAGCTCGCCGTCCGCCACCAGCGGCGCGAGCACCCCCACCAGCCGGGCGAGCTCGTCGATCGTGTCGGTGACCAGGCTCGCCATCATCGTGGTCGTCCCGTGCGCGAGGTGCGTGGCGATCACCTGGCGTGCGGCGTCCTGGGTGCCATCGGTGTATGCCGCACCGCCGCCTCCGTGGCTGTGCGCGTCGACGAAGCCCGGCGCGAGGAGCACGTCCCCGAGGTCCAGCCAGTCCTCTGCGTCGGGACCGGCCCCGGGTGCGGGCGGTTCGGCATACGACACCTCGACGATCGTGTCCCCCTGGACGCGCACCCACCCGGGGCCGGTGATGCCCCGGGTGGTGAGCAGACGCTGCGCGGTGAGGATCATCGGCGGGCGTCGGAGTCGAGCACGCCGCTCTCCTCGCCCTCGTCCTCGCGGCCGGGGGTCTTGAGGTTCCACTTGCGGATGACGAACCGGAAGAGGACGTAGTACAGCGCGGCGTAGCCGAGCCCGATGGGCACGAGCAACCAGGGGTTGGTGGCGATGCCGAGGTTGAGCCCGAAGTCGATGGCGCCGGCGGAGAAGCCGAACCCGTCCTTGATGCCCAGGGCGTTGACCAGGGCCAGCGAGGTGCCGGTCAGAACGGCGTGGATCACGTAGAGCGGCCAGGCGACGAACATGAAGGCGAACTCGAGCGGCTCGGTCACGCCGGTGAGGAAGGCGGTCAGCGCGGCCGAGAGCATGATGCCGCCGGTGACCTTCTTGGCGGCCGGCTTGGCCTCCTGCCAGATGGCGATCGCCGCTGCGGGCAGGGCGAACATCATGATCGGGAAGAAGCCGGTCATGAAGGCGCCGGCCGTCTTGTCGCCGGCCAGGAAGCGGGCGATGTCGCCGTGCACGACCTTGCCCGAGGCGGCGGTGTAGTCGCCGAGGATGAACCACGGCACGGAGTTGAGGATGTGGTGCAGGCCAAGCGGGATCAGGAGGCGGTTGAGCGTGCCGTAGACGAAGCCGCCGAGGATCGTGTTCTTGGCGACCCACTCACCGACGGAGGTGAGCCCGGTGTTGAAGGCGGGGTAGATGAACGCGGTGAGCACGGCCAGCAGCAGGGCGGCGAAGGCCGTCACGATCGGCACGAAGCGTCGGCCGCCGAAGAACGCGAGGTAGGGCGGCAGGGAGATGCGGTAGTACCGCTGCCACAGCCAGCCGGCGAGCAGACCGATCAGGATGCCGCCGAGCACGCCGTAGTTTATCAGCGCAGGCTTCTCGCCCGCCTTGGTGGGCTGGTCGAGGACCAGGAGCGACATGGCGTCGCCCACGCCCTTGAAGACGAGGTAGCCGATCACGGCGGCGAGGGCCGTCGAGCCGTCGGCCTTCTTGGCCCAGCCGATGGCCACGCCGACGGCGAAGATCAGCGGGAGGTTGGCGAACAGTGCGTCACCGGCCGCCGCGATGACGGGGGCGACCTGGGTCCACCCGGCGCCGTCGGCCCCGAGCATGTCGGGCTGGCCGAGGCGCAGCAGGATGGCCGCGGCGGGCAGGGCGGCGATCGGCAGCATGAGGCTGCGACCGAGCTTCTGGGCGGCGGCCAGGCCCTTGCGCTCTCGGGGCGCCGACGCCGTCGTCGTGCTGGTGGTGCTCATCGGATGTTCCTCTCGGGGGTGCGGGGTGGTGCGGCGCGACGGCGTCAGGGCGTCATCGTGCGGTCGAGCGTCATGTGCACCTGGTAGCGGTCTCCGCGGTACCAGCTGCGTACGCGCTCGATCGGCCGGTCCCCGGAGCGGGAGAGCCGGTCGAAGATCATGACGGGGGCGGTGGTGGACACCCCGAGGTGGCGGGCGGCGGACTGGGCCTGGTCGGCCCAGGCGGTCTGCTCGGCCGTGTCGACGGTCAGGGAGTACTCGTGGGCGAACACGTCGTAGAGCGAGCCGGTCAGGTCGTGCTGGTCGAGGCCGGGGAGCAGGTCCGCGGGGTGCCAGGCCCGCTCGAAGGCCATGGGTTCGTCGTCGGCGAGCCGCACCCGCTGGACGAGCCAGGCCGGCACGCCCGCCTCGAGACGCAGGTCCCCGGCCACCTCGCCGGGCAGCTCCTCGAGGCTGATCCCGACGAGCCGGGTCGAGGGGGTCAGCCCCCGGCGGCGCATGTCCTGGGTGAACGACGCCAGGTGCAGGTGGGACTGGACGCGGGGCCGGGTCACGAAGGTCCCCTTGCCCTGGATGCGGTGCAGGACGCCGTCGGCGATGAGCCCCTCGATCGCCCGGCGCACCGTGGCCCGGCTGACGTCGTAGGCCGTCATGAGCTCCCGCTCGGACGGGATGGCGTCGTCCGGCCCGAGGGTGCGCACCCGGCCCGCGAGGGCCTCGCGGAGCTGGACGTGCTTGGGGACGGGGCCGTCGGAGAGGCGGGTGCGCGGTGGCATCGGGGTCCTCTCGTCCGGCAGTGTGGTGCATACTGGTCCGTACCAGTACGGACCTGTAGGATCCACCTCGTCGCCATCGCTGTCAACGCGCCCAACCGTGCCGATGCCGACTCGTGACTCGAAGGAGACGTCATGATCGAGAGCCAGATGCTGCGCGAGATCCACGAGCAGCCCGCCGCCGCCACGCGCACCATCGAGGCGCTGGTGCCGATGCGTCCCGAGATCGCCGCCCTCGCCGAGGGCCGGCGCCACGTCCTGTTCGCAGCGCGCGGCTCCAGCGACAACGCCGGCCTCTACGGCCGCTACCTGCTCGAGACGTATGCCGGGCGTCCCGCCGCGATGCTGGCACCGAGCGTGTTCACGCACTATCACGCGACCGTCGACCTGTCCGACACGCTCGTCGTCACCGTCAGCCAGTCCGGCAGCACCCAGGAGCTGGTCGAGACACAGGCGCTGGTGCGTGCGCAGGGCGCTGCGACGGCCGCCATCACCAACGTCGCCGACTCCCCCCTCGCGGCCGAGGCCGACCTCGCCCTCGTCACCCAGGCCGGTCCCGAGCTCGCCGTCCCCGCGACCAAGACCTATCTCGGCCAGACCATCGCCATGGCCGTCCTCGCCACCGCGCTCTCGCCCACCCCGACGGCGCTCGACGCCGAGCTCGCCGAGCTCCCCCGGCGCATCGCGCAGGTCATCGAGGCCGGCACCGGAGTCGACGAGGCCGCGTGCGCCCTGGCCCAGGCGATGGGCCCCACGATCGTCACGGGACGCGGCCTGCTGCTCGGCACGGCGCTCGAGACGGCGCTCAAGATCGAGGAGACCTGCCTGCGCCCGGTGCGCGGCTACTCCTACGCCGACCTGCGGCACGGGCCGATCGCCGTCGTCCGTCCGGGCGCGGTGGCGGTGCTCGTCTGCGCCCAGGACGGCCCGCTCACCGGTCCGATGACCGAGCTCGCCGGAGCGCTGGCCGAGCGTGGCGCCACCGTGATCGGCATCGGTGGTGACGACGAGTTCGTCCGGGCCTGCGGGTTGCACGTGCCGGCACCCGCCGCACCTGAGACGCTGGCCCCCATCGGCACCATCGTCCCCGCCCAGCTCGTCGTCGAACGCCTCGCCGCCCGGCTGGACCTGGACCCCGACAGCCCGCGCGGGCTCGCCAAGGTCACCCAGACCGAAGCAGACTCGTCCTCCGACGACCGCGCGTGATCCCGAAAGGACCCCTGACATGACCAAGGCCGAGCAGATCCTGGCCGCCCTCGGCGGCGCCGGCAACATCGTCGAGATCGAGCCGTGCATCACGCGCCTGCGCACCGAGGTCAAGGACCCCTCCGTGGTCGACCAGGCCGCCCTCAAGGCCGCCGGCGCGCACGGCGTCGTCGCCGCCGGCACGGTCGTGCAGGTCGTCGTCGGCCCCGAGGCCGACAACCTCGCCGAGGACATCGAGGACCTGCTGTGACGGACGTCCTGAGCCCGGCGACCGGCACGATCCGGCCGCTGGCAGAGGTCCCCGACCCGGTGTTCGCCGCCGAGATGGTCGGCCCCGGCCTGGCCGTCGACCCGGCGCGCGAGCCGCAGACCGCCGTCGCACCGATCTCCGGCACCATCGCCAAGCTGCACCCCCACGCCTTCGCCATCGCCGGCGACGGCGCTGGCGACGGCATCGCCGTGCTCGTCCACCTGGGCATCGACACGGTCCAGCTCGGCGGCGAGGGCTTCGAGGTCCTCGCGACCGAGGGCGCCCACGTCGACGCCGGCGACGCCGTCCTCCGCTGGGACCCCGCCGCCGTCGAGGCGGGCGGCCGCTCCCCCATCGTCATGGTGTGCGTCCTGGACCAGCCGGCCGGCGCCGTGCCGACCGACCGCGCCGGCTCACCGGTCGCCGTGGGCGAGACGCTGCTGACGTGGCCCTGAGCCGATCCTCGGTGGTCCACGGCCCCGCCGCGCTGCTGCTCGACCTCGACGGCACGCTCGTCGACTCCGAGCCTGTGCACCGCGAGGCCTACCGGCGCTTCTTCCGCGCCCGGGGGTGGGAGCACGACGACGCGCTGCTCGCGCTGTTCACCGGTCGCCGCGCGGACGACGTCTTTGCCAGCACCCCGGGTCCCTGGTCCGGCGAGGACCCGACCGCGCTCTTCCACGAGGTCGTCTCGCACCACCCGCGCGACCTGCTCCCCGAGCCCGTCGCCGGGGCACGGGAGCTCGTCGACGACGCCTGCGCCCGCGGCATCCCGTGCGTGCTCGTCACCTCGGCCGGTCGGCGCTGGGCGGTCACCGCGCTCGAGCTCCTCGGCGGCTCCGAGCGGTTCGCGGCGATGGTGACCCGCGACGACGTCACCGAGGGCAAGCCGGCCCCCGACGGCTACCTCCTCGCCATACGCACCCTCGGGGTCCGCGCCGAGGACTGCCTGGTCGCCGAGGACACCCCCGCCGGCGTCCGGGCCGGGCGAGCCGCCGGCGTCGGGACCGTCGTCGGTGTCACCACCAGCTTCTCGGCCGAGGCGCTCCGCGACGCGGGCGCCGACCTGGTGCTCCCCGACCTGCACGGTCTCACCTCCCCGGCCTGACCAGAGCAGAGCAGGTATGCCGAAGGGCCCGCCCCCTCCTCACGGAGGTGACGGGCCCTCGTCGGTGACTCAGCGGGCTGAGGTCACTTGGGGTCCAGGCTGACCAGGACGTCCTTGACCGTGGCCGCGCCGTTGCCGAGGGAGATCGCACCGAAGTAGTGCTGCCCCGCGGTCAGGCCCTTCCAGGCGGCCGTGACGGTGGTCGGTCGGGCCATCGTGACGGACTGGGTGGCCGGGGTCGCCGTGAGGTTGCCCTCGGCCTTGTCGCCCAGCACGAACGAGTGCTGCTTGATCGCGAGCGAGTCCGCACCGGCGAAGAGCTTGGCCTCGACGGTGTAGGTGCCGGCTGCGGGGTTCATCAGCGTGACCTGCTCCTGGGCCGTGGCCTCGCCGCTGTTGCCGATCTCCTTGCCGTCCTTCTTGACCACGAGGTCGATGTCGACACCCTGCGGGTAGTCGGCGTCGAAGGTCGCGAAGCGGGCGGCCTTGGTGCCGGCCGGCACCTGGACGGTCGTCGTGAGGACGGCGCCCTTGGCGACGGTGCCGGTGCTGACCTGCGACGGGATCGCGCCGGCGGGCTTGGCGGTCAGGGTGCCCGAGTAGCCGGGCGTGACCTTGATGACCTCGGAGCCGGACGTCGCCGCGCTCTTGATCTCGCTGGTGCTGGCGGCCAGGGCCACCGGGCGGATCGCGAGCGGGCTGCGGACGACCTGGCCGCGGTTGCCCTGCCAGGTCAGCGCGCCGAAGCCGTACTGGTTCATCTGCGCCGCGCTGCGGGTGAAGGTGACCGTGAACTTCTTGGTCTCACCCGGCTTGACGGTGATGGTCGACGGCGAGACGGAGACCTTGACGCCGGTCGGCTGCTGGACGCGAGCCTTGTAGGTCGCGGTCTTGCTCTCGACGTTGCGCACGTAGCGCGTGACCGTCTGCGAGCCGGCGAGGTCGCCGACCGCGATGCTCGGGTAGTTGAGGTCGCTCGGGTCGATGGTGCCGACCCGGGCGCAGGTGCCGGGCGCCTGCACGAGCTCGAGCTGCTTGATCCCGCAGAGGTACATCAGCCAGTCGGGCGAGTAGGAGTCGTAGACCAGGCCCGGGTTGAGGGCCTGGGCCGGACGGACGTGACCGGAGCCCATGTCGAGCGGGGTGGCGTTCTCGCCCGAGCGCTGGATCGGCTGACCCTTGTCGTCGAGCGGGGACGCGGTCGTCATCATCGCGGACTTCACGGCCATCGGGGACCAGGTCCACTCGGGGTGGGCCTGCTTGATGAGCGCGGCGATGCCGGCGATGTGCGGGGCCGACATCGAGGTGCCGGACATCGAGTTGAAGTTGTTGTGACCGTCGGCCTTGGGCGAGACGGCGGCGATGATGTCGACGCCCGGGGCGGTGATGTCGGGCTTGAGCAAGTCACCACCACCGGCCAGGGACGGGCCGTATGACGAGAAGCCCGCCATCTCGGGGTTGCGCGCGGCGGGGTCGAGGTAGGGGTCGCCCAGCGTCGCGGTGGGGTTGGCGTCGGCGTTGACGTAGGTCTTGACCTTGGCGCCGTCCGTGGCCGACAGGTGGATCATCGGCACCGGCGTGAAGTCGGCGTTGAGCGACTGGTTGTCCGCGGTGTTGACCTGGATCATGCCGATGCCGCCGGCGGCCTTGACCGCCTCACCCTTGTCGACGCGGGCGTTGCCGCCGCGCGTGCACAGGACGATCTTGCCCTTGATCTTGGCGGGGTCGAGGACGGGCGTGATGCCGTTGCCGTGGTTGTCGTCGACGTCGGAGTAGCAGTACTTGACCTTGGTCGCGTCCGCGCCCGGCAGGCCGGCCTTCTCGGAGTCGATGACGGCCGCGGGGCCGATCTTGCCGCCGGTGCCGACACCGGTGTAGGTCTGGCCGTTGCCGAGCGTGACCTTCTTGCTGACGGCCTTGGGCGCCGTGCTGGCGGCGACCGTCATCTCCCACGGGGAGTTGTGCGCGACCGACGACTCGCCCACTGTGTCACCGGAGTTGCCGGCCGACGCGGAGACGAAGACGCCGGCGTCGGCGGCGTTGAAGAACGCGATCTCGTCCGGCGTCACGGAGTAGACGCTGGAGCCCGACACCGAGTAGTTGATGACGTCGACGCCGTCCGCGACCGCCTGGTCGATGGCGGCCACGAGGTCGACCGTGGCGCCGCTCGCGCGGCCGTCAGGGGTCGCCCACAGGGCCTTGTACGCCGCGATGCGGGCGGCGGGCGCCATACCGGAGATCTTGCCGACCGAGATGCCGTTGATCGAGGCCGGGACCCCGTAGTTGCCGGCGGCGGTCCCCGCGGTGTGGGTGCCGTGGTCGTTGTAGCCGCGCGGGGTCTTGAACTCGAAGGGCTCGACCGTCGAGGCGCTGTAGTAGGCACGCGCGCCGATGAGCTTGTTGTTGCAGGTGACCTTGTTGGGTCCGGTGCCGCCGTCGCAGACGCCGTTCCAGTTCTGGTCGATGCGCCACTGGTCGGTCGGGTTGGCGAGCGGGGCGAAGGACGGGTTCTCGGGCCAGATGCCCGAGTCGATGACGCCGATGATCATGCCGGAGCCGGAGTTGGCGTTGCCGCCGAACTGCTTCTGCCACACGCCGTTCGGGCCGTCGAGGCCCAGGAACTGCGGCGTGGTGTTGGTGTCCATCGTGCGGATCTCGTTCTTCCACACGCGCACGACGTCGCCGGACTTCTCCAGCTTGGCCGCCTGAGCCGGCGTGAGGCGCACGGCCATGCCGTTGAAGGACGTGGTGTAGTCGCGCGTCTTGGCCGAGGCGGGGACCCCCGCGGCCTTGAGCGTGTCGGTGTGGTCGGCCTTGAGGTGCTGAGCGTAGCGCTGCCCCGCGCTGGACCGGACCTTGACCTTCTTGCCCTTGCCGGGCTTGGTGGCGGGGATCCCCTCGACCCCACCGGTGTAGGTGGCGAGCGGCGCGCCCGCGACCTGGACGATGTAGAGCTCTGCAGAACCCTGGCCTGCGGCGTTGGCCGGCGCGCCGGCGATCGCCAGCGGGCCGAACGCGACGGCTGCAGCAGCCGCCGAGACGATGACCGGTCTCCCTCGACCGGTCCATGGGTGCTTGTGCACGGTTCCTCCCAGAGATGGCGTGCGACCGACGTTGGTCGCTTCGCGAGCGTATGACGCCCCCGCCCGTTACGCCATAGGGGGGAGCGGCATCCGTGACCACGCGTCGCCACAATCCGTCAACCTCCGGCGAGACGACGCCGATTCTGCGTACCCAGGGGTAACGCGCATGCTGGGGCGAACCGACGCATCCCGTCCACCGTTGCCCGAGGAGCCCACCCGTGATCGGTTCGACCATCGTGTCCGTGGGCCACTACCAGCCCGCGCGCATCCTGGACAACGACGAGCTGTCCCGCCTGGTCGACACCAGCGACGAGTGGATCACCCGCCGGGTCGGCATCGCGCAGCGCCGGGTGGCCGCCCCGGACGAGACGGTCGCCGACATGGCCACCGAGGCCGCACGGGACGCCCTGCAGGACAAGGGGATCGACCCCGCGGGCATCGACCTCGTGATCGTCGCGACCTGCACCAACCACGACCGCTCCCCCAGCACCGCCGCCCAGGTGGCCCGCCGGCTCGGGCTCGGCTCGGCGCCCGCGGTCATGGACGTCAATGCCGTCTGCTCGGGCTTCTGCCACGCGCTGGCGCTCGCGGAACAGGCGATCGCCACGGGCAGCGCCACGCGCGCGGTCGTCGTGGGTGTCGACAAGTTCACGGACTTCATCGACTGGAACGACCGCACGACGTGCATCCTCGTGGGCGACGGCGCCGGTGCCGTGGTGCTCGAGGCATCGTCGGAGCGGGGGGTCAGCCCCGTGGTGTGGGGGTCGGCGCCGGAGATGGGCGACGCCGTCGTCATCAAGGAGCTGCCCGACGGGTTCAGCCAGCAGGGCCAGGCCGTCTTTCGCTGGACGACGACGCAGCTGCCGGCCATCGCCCGACAGATCTGCGAGCGGGCCGACGTCGCGCCGAGCGACCTCGCCGGGATCGTGCTGCACCAGGCCAACCTGCGGATCATCGAGCCGCTCGCGGCCAAGATCGGGGCCACCGACGCGGTCGTGTCCACCGACGTCGTCGAGTCCGGCAACACGTCGGCGGCGAGCGTGCCCCTCGCCCTGTCCAAGCTCGTGCGCAGCGGACGGGTCGCGAGCGGCGCCCCGATCCTTCTGTTCGGCTTCGGCGGCGGGCTGGCCTATGCCGGCCAGGTCGTCCGCTGCCCCTGACCTGACCTGATCTGACCTGCCGCGTCCTCCCCCGGCTCGCGTGGTTCGCGCGGCTCGCGCGGCTCACCCGGCTCGCGCCATTGGTCACCAATGACGTTTTGGATCGTTCATAACACCCCTCGACACGTCATTGGTGACCAATGGCGGGTGGTCTGGGGCGGGCGGTCAGGCGGGGACGCGGAGGTTGAAGAGCGTCAGGGCGCCCCGCATCGAGGCCATCCCCTGCCCCTGCATCAGGGCGCGGCGGCACCAGGGCGCGTCGTAGACCAGCGACCCGCTGATCTCGTCGACCCGCCCCGCGAACGCCTCGGGCGCCAGCGGCGTGCTCGGCCCCACCAGCGTGGTGCGGGCGCCGCCGCTCAGCTCGAGCAGCCGCGGCAGCGTCTTGTTGGCCAGCGTCATGCTCGTGATGAACGCGTGGTCGACCTCCGGCAGCACGAACTCCGCTGCGGCGTCGGGCAGGTCACGACCTTGGGGGCGGCGCTCGAGGACCGTCAGGTCGCAGCGGGACGCGAGCTGGTCGAGGTGGCGGAAGCGCCCCACGACGGCCACCCGGCGCCCCTGCACGAGCTCCCCCGACCGCTCAAACGCCGAGGCGTCCCAGTCGATCACGTCACCGGCGTGCGCCTCGAGCCGCTCCTGGGTGTTGCACCAGGCGTTGATGGCGGCGAGCCCGATCGCGGCGAGGCGTCGGTCCCACGAGCGCACCAGCGCGGCCACGTCGGCGAGGTCCTGACCGACCACGTCCTGCGGCCCGTGCGGGTCGTCGCGGCCGTCGTCGGGCACGCTCGACAGCCCCGCCCCGCCGGCGTCGGTCTCGACGAGCGCCCACCGCGACACCACGCAGGTGGTGACGGTGACGCCGCGAGGCACCAGCGCCGTCAGGCCGTCATACAGCTCCCAGGGGGAGGTGTGTGACCGCGCTCCAGAGGTGGTCGTCATCTCGCTCCTCATCCCTGCAGGTAGGCCCTGAGGATCGGGCCGGCCGTGCGCGACCCGCCCTCCCCCTCGTCGACGAAGACCGCGACGGCGAGATCGCCTCGGGCCGCGACCATCCAGGCGTGGAGCTTGGGCGGGGTCGTCGTGCCGAACTCCGCGGTGCCCGTCTTGGCGATCACATCGCCGGGCAGGTCCTCGAGCGACGCGCCGCTGCCGCCCGTGACGACCCCGCGCATGAGGGTGCGCAGGGTGGCGGCCTCGGCGGCCGTGACCGGCTGAGCCGTCGCCGCCGAGGGCGTCGCCGTGGTCGGGGGCGTCGCGCTGGCAGAGGGCGTCGTGGCGCCGGTCTCGTTGGTGGGTATGACGATCCGCGGGGTCACCGGGCCGCCCTTGACCACGCTGGCGACCACCGTGGCCATCCCGAGCGGGCTCGCCGTGATCTCGCCCTGGCCGATCATCTCGGAGCCGGCCTCGACCTGACTGCCCGGCGCCGGCACGCCGCCGAGATAGGCGGGGACGCCGGCGGACGGGGTCGCGGTCAGGCCCAGCGACGCGGCGGCCCGCGGCAGCGCGTCGCCGGACGCCTTGTCGCGCGAGGCGATGAACGCCGTGTTGCAGGACTTGGCGAAGGCCGTGGACAGCGGCACCTGGCCGAGGCCGTCGGCGGGATAGGCGTCGTAGTTCTCGAAGGGCTTGCCGTCGACCGTGAGGGTCGGGGTGCACGGCACGGGCGTCGTGGGGGTCACGCCGCCGCGCAGGAGGGCCAGCGCACTGACGATCTTGAAGGTCGAGCCGGGGGCGTACTTGCCGAGCGTGGCGGTCGAGTATCCCTGTCCCCCAGGGCCGCTCGCGGCAGCGACGACCTCACCGGTGGAGGGGCGGACGGCCACGAGGGCGCTAGCAGGCTTGATCCCCGCGAGCAGCTGCTCGGCGCGGGTCTGCCGGGCGACGTCCAGCGTCGTCGTGACGTCCCGGCCGGGGACCGGCTCCGTGCTGTGCACCGGCTTGGCCGTGCCGGCGTGCACGAGCGAGACCGTGAGCCCGGGGGTGCCGCGCAGCGTCGCGTCCTGAGCCTGCTGCAGGCCGGAGAGGCCGACGACGTCGCCGGCCGCGACCGCACCCTTGGACCGCTCGACGATCTCGGCGGTGGCCTCCCCCACGGTCCCGAGGATGGGCTTGGCGAAGGTGCGGGTGGGCGCGAGCGGGAGCTCGGCGTCCACGACGCCCACCCCCGGCGTCGAGGTGGTGAGGGCGTCGAGCCGGGCCAGGGTGGGGTCGCCCTGGCGCAGGACGATCGCCTCGACGAAGGCCTTGGGCCCGGCCGCCTTGACCCGCGCGGCGTAGGCAGCGGCGTCGGTGAGCCCGGCGAAGGCCGCGACCTTGGGCGCTGCCGCCAGGGCCTGCTCGGGCGTGACGGTCGCCTTGTCGACGCCGACGCGACGCACCGGCCGGGGCTGGACGATGGCTGCGCCGCCGGCACCGAGGACCCGACCCCGGCGGGCGGCGGTGCGCTCCGCGCGGATCGTGTCACCCTCCGCCGCACCCGCCACGACCGTCGCGGGGCTCCACTGCGCGCGCCAGGTCCCGTCCCGCTTGACCAGGGGGAGGGTCGTCTCGTAGCTCCAGGGCTTCGCCCCCGTCCCGGGCCAGGTCACCGCGAGGCGGGCCGTCGTGGACTCCCCCTCGTCGGGTCCGGCCTGCCGCACGCTCACCTGCGGCTTCGTGCCGGCCAGGGGCCCGGCCAGGGCGGCCAGGCGGGTCGTGGCGGTGGCGGCGTCGACGCCGTCGAGGGGCACCCCGGCCAGGTCGAGGCGGGCCAGGCCCTCGGCATACTGCCTGGCCACGTCCTGCGGGGCCGGGGTGTCCGAGGTGCAGCCCGCCACCCCCAGGGCTAGGGCGAGCGCGATCGCCCCCGCACCGGCCAGGCTCGTCGTCGTGCGGCGCACGGCACCCTCCCTCTGCTCGTCGGACCCAACCTAGCGGGTCGGCCCGCGTGGTCCGCCGATCTCCGGCCCGGACGGACCTCCCTCCTCCAGGATCGTGAGTGGGGGCTTGGGCAGGAGCTGCCGTCAGGTGACGGGCTCCGAGGCCGTGACGAGCTCGACCAGGCGACCGAGCAGGGACTCGTCCAGGGAGAGGGCCATCAGCTGCGAGACCACGTGCGCGCTGGCGGCACCGGACGTGATCACCTGCAGCGCAGCGGACTTCGCCTCGAACTCCACCTGCGCGGCGTCGAGGACGGCATAGGCCGCGGCGTGGATGTCGTTGTCCGCCAGCCGATCTGCGCCAAGGATCCGACCCTCGACCCGCTGGGCAGGCGTCACCCCGGTGACGACGGCGACGACCGTATGCCGTCCCTCGTCGAGCACCGTGTCGCAGTCCACCGGGTCCCCGTCCACCGTGATCGCGAGGCTGGTGCCCGCGGGCACCCCCACCACCGCGAGCCGCCAGGTGCGCGAGGCGGGCACGACGTCGCTCGCGCCCTCGGTGGGTCCGACCACGACGGTGCGCGCCTCCCACCCGAGGCGGATCGGCGTCCGCGCAGCCCGCAGCGTCGCCTCGGGTGCCCCGTCGTCCTCGTAGAGCGTGAACGAGCCGTCCGCGCCCGCGTAGCAACGGATCTCGAGGTCGTCGGCCTCGTCGACGGAGAAGTCGTCCCCGCCGTCCGCGGCCAGCGGGAGGATGGCGCCGGCGCGCGCGAGCACGGGGATCGTCGACAGGTCGCGGTAGGCGACCAGGCGGCGGTCGCCGGCATACCTCCAGCCGGTGGTGACGTCCCACCAGTCACCCGGCGGCAGCCACGTCTGGACGCGCCCGAGACCGCAGCGCGCGTCGCCGGGCTCGGTGATCGGCGCGACGAGCAGCTCGGAGCCGTAGAGGTAGGTGTTGCGCGCCTCGTAGGCCTCCTCGCGCCAAGGGAGCTCGTGGTAGAGCGGCTCCACGAGCGGCCGGCCCTGGACGCTCGCCCGCTCGGCCATCGTGTAGAGGTAGGGCACGAGGCGGTGCCGGAACCGAAGCCACTCGCCCATGACCCGCTCGGCGAGCGGGCCGTAGCGCCAGGGCTCCTTGCCGCTGAACGGGTTCGCCGCGCTGTGCAGGCGCGTGATCGGCGACATGACCCCGAGCTGGACCCAGCGCACGGCCAGCTCGTCGTCCTTGACGCCCCACATGTGGCCACCGATGTCGTGGCTCCACCAGCCGTAGCCGATGTTGGACGCCGTCGCGGTGAAGTACGGCTGGAAGGCCAGCGACGCCCACGAGATGACCGCGTCGCCGGAGAATCCCACCGGGTAGCGGTGCGAGCCCGGACCGGCGTAGCGGCTGAAGATCATGGGCCGCACGCCCGTCGAGGCCAGCTCGTGGAAGTGGCGGTCGTTGAGCGCCCACAGCGGGTCCAGGCCGGGGAGCCGCGAGTAGGGCCCCGACTGCCAGTCGATCCACCAGAAGTCGACGCCGAGACGCTCCAGCGGGTGCGCGACGTGCTCGAAGAACGCTGCGAGATAACGCTCGTCGGTGACGTCGAAGGACAGCGGCGCCTCCGTCGCGGGGTCGACGCCCAGCGACCGCGCCATGCGCGGATAGGCCTCCTCGAACGCCCGCACCCCGTCCGCCGGGTGGTCGTTGAGCGTGACCCGCATCCCCCGATCATGAAGCCAGTCAAGGAAGCCCGCCGGGTCGGGGAACAGCTCGCGGTCGAAGGTGTAGCCCGTCCACCCGCTGCCGAACCGCGGGTCCGGGTCCGTGATATGCCAGTCCATGTCGAGGACGGCGACCGAGAAGGGCAGCCGCTCGCTCGCGAATCGCTCGACCAGACGGCGGTACTCGTCGTCGGAGTAGCGGTGGTAGCGGCTCCACCAGTTGCCCAGGGCGTAGCGCGGCACGAGCGGCGTCGGCCCGGTGAGGGCGTAGTAGTCGCGCAGCGCGGCGCGGTAGTCGCGGCCGTGGGCGAAGACGTAGAGGTCGATGGCGCCGGCAGGGCGGGGCTCGAGCCCGTCCTCGCCCTGCACGAGCGACCGGGAGTCGTCGAGGACGGCGAAACCGTTGCGGGACAGGACACCTGGCTCCAAGGGGATCTCACCGTCGGCCTTGTCGAGGGTCCGCGCCGTGCCCCCGAGCGTCTCGAAGGGCTCGGCGAACCGCCATACGGAGTGGTAGCTGGACACGCCCCCGCGCACCTGGAGCGAGAGCCCCTCGGGGCTGAACGGCCCCTCGTCGTAGCTGAGGTGGAAGCCGTCGGTGACCACCTCGACCCCCTGGGTGGTGCGGGTGACCTCGGTCTGCACCTCTCCGAGATCACGGTGCAGCACGACCTGGGTCGGGCGGTCCTCGAACCTCCCGTCGAGGGACTGCTCGAGACGCACGAGCTGCGGGGTGAGGACGGTGATCCGGTAGGTGTCGCCGGTGACGGTCGTCATGCCCTCGAACCTACCGGCGGCGAGGGCATCGACCGGCCTTCGCACCGCAGGCTGATGCCTCTACCCCCGGCGGGTCTGGGCGCGGAGCGCGCGCAGGACGTGGTCGCGCTGCTCGATCACCAGCCGCCGCAGCCCGCCCGGCGCCGAGGGGTGCTCGTCGAGCCAGGCCTGCGCGGCAACCGGGACGGGGTGCGCCTCGGGCTCCTGCCCCGGCTCCAGGTCGGCGCCACGTGGGAACAGCCCGAGCACGGCTCGGGACGCGAGCTCCTGGCTGCGGGAGTCCCAGATGCCCTCCAGCGCAGCGAAGTACGCGGGGACGAGGTCTGCCGTCAGCGCCGCCTGGCCCGGCTGGGCGTAGCCCGTGGTCCAGGCCGTCACGAGATCGTTGGTGAGGCTGGTGTCCTCGACGACCGTGCGGAAGGCCTCGCGCTTAGCCTCCGCCCGCGGGTATGACGCGAGCGCCGCCCGATGCCGCACCGGCGCCAGGGACGTGCGGTCCTGCTGCAGCTCGGCGTCCAGCTCGCTCGGCGCGACGCGGTCCTGCGCGGCCAGCGACTGCAGGAAGGCCCAGCGCAGCTCGGGGTCCAGGGCCAGACCCTCGACCTCGGCCGCACCCTCGAGCAGCGAACGCACGCGGTCGGCGTGCCGCTGGCTCGTGGCCGACCCGGACGCGAGCACGCGTGCCCACACCAGCTGCGCCCCGGACCCCGGCTCGGCCGCCTCGAGCTCGCGCACCACCCCGTCGAGGAAGGCCTCGCGGATCGCCGGGCGGGAGGAGGCCGGGGCATAGGCCTCGACCGCGGTCTGGGCGTTGGCGGTCACGTTGGCCAGCAGGGCCACGTCCTCCTCGCGGGGCGCGTGGTCGAGCACCAGGCGCTCGTAGTCCTCGGCGGGGAGCTCTCCGTCGCGGCAGGAGTTCCACAACGCCGACCAGAGCACGGCGCGGGTGAGGGACGACCCGATCGAGCTCAGGTGACCGCGAGCGGCGGCCAGCGAGCGGTCGTCGAGCCGCACCTTGGCGTAGGTGAGGTCGTCGTCGTTGACCACGACCAGGTCGGGCACCGGCAGGCCGGCCGCCTCGGTCACCTCGTGCTCGTCGGTCGTCAGGTCCAGCTCGATCCGCGAGGTGCGCTCCAGCGAGTCTCCTTGCAGGGCATACAGACCCACGACGAGACGGTGCGGGCGGGTCACCGGCTCACCCGTCATCGCGTCGACCGCCTCCTGGCGCAGCACCAGGCGCTCGACCACCCCGTCGCGCTCCACGACCTCCGGCGTGAGAGTGCCGATGCCGGCCGTCTGCAGCCAGAGCCGGCTCCACCCGCCGAGGTCGCGGCCGGACGCCGCCTCCAGGGCGGAGAGCAGGTCCGCGAGCCCGGTCGAGGAGTAGGCGTGGTCCCGGAAGTACTGCCGGGCGCCCGCGAAGAACTCGTCCTTGCCGACGTAGGCCACGAGCTGCTTGAGGACGGACGCGCCCGTGGCGTAGGTGATCCCGTCGAAGTTCTGCTTGGCGGCCTCGACGTCTGGGATGTCCGCGACGATCGGGTGGGTCGTCGGCAGCTGGTCCTGCAGGTAGGCCCAGGCCTTGCGCCGTGCGCAGAAGGGGGTCCACGCGTCGGTGAACTCCGTTGCGCGCGCGTTGGCCTCGGTCCCCATGTAGTCCGCGAAGGACTCCTTGAGCCACAGGTCGTCCCACCAGCGCGGAGTCACGAGGTCGCCGAACCACATGTGCGCCATCTCGTGCAGGATCGTGTTGGAGCGCAGCTCGTGCTGGGAGCGCGTCGCCGCGGACTGGAAGACGTAGCCCGCGTCGCGGAAGGTCACCAGACCGGGGTTCTCCATCGCGCCGAGGTTGTACTCCGGCACGAAGATCGAGTCGTATTTGCCCCAGGGATAAGGGAAGTCGTAGTGCTCGTGGAAGAAGTCCAGGCCGCGGCGCGTGGTGTCGAGGATCCGCTCGCCGTCGAAGGACCCCACCAGGGAGCGGCGGCACAGGGCGGCCAGCGGCACCTCGAGCTGCGTGCCGTCGGGGCCGCCGCGGCGCCATACGTCCTCGACCCGGTGGTAGGGGCCGGCGGCCACGCAGGTGATGTAGGTCGACAGCGGAGGCGTGGGCGCGTGCACCTGTCGCACCAGCTGGACCCCGTCGTCCCTGGTGCCGGCCGAGTCCCGTGACGCCACAGGCTGGTTTGCGAGCAGCTCCCAGTCGGCGCGGCCGGTGAGCACGACCGTGAACCGGCCCTTGAGGTCCGGCTGGTCGAAGCCCGCGAACACGCGGCGGGCGTCGGTCGGCTCGAAGTGCGTGTAGAGATAGACCTCGTCGTCCACGGGGTCCTGGTAGCGGTGCAGACCCTCCCCGGACCGCGAGTAGGCTCCCTCGCCCTCGACCGTCACCACGTTGTCCCCACCGACGCCGTCCCCACCGACGAGCAGGCCCCGCAGCTGCACCCGGTTGCCGTCATGCTCGACCTCGACGTCCGTGCCGTTGACCTCGACGCGGTGGACCACCGGCCCGAGGAAGTCCAGGAAGGTCTCCGGCGTCGTGGCGGCGAAGGCCACGGTGGTGCGGGTGGGAAAGGTCGCCCGGGCGAGATCATCGGCCCCCGACAGGTCCAGCTCCACCTCGTAGGTCGCGACGCGCAGGTGCTCGGACCGGTGCTGCGCCTCGCTGCGCAGGAGGTTGCGGGTGCTCATGGCGCGACCCTATCCAACCCGGACTACTCCCCCAGCGCGGCCCCGACGTCGGCGAGCTGCTCGCCGCGCAGCCCCACGGCGTCGAGGCGCCAGAACACGTCCGGATAGACGAGGGCGCCGGTCATCCAGTCCTCGTAGGCCGGCAGGGTGACCACCTGGAAGGCCGGGTCGGGAATCCGTCGGGACGGGGCCACGAAGCCGAGCCGCGAGGCACGCTCGAAGCCGAATCGCGTGTAGTAGAGCGGGGATCCCTCGAGGAACACCAGGGGGTGGTCGCCCCCGCTGGCCTCCGCGAGCGCGAACTCGACCAGGGCGCCGCCGATCCCGCGGGACTGCCACTCCGGGGCCACCGAGAGGGGTGACAGCACCAGGACCCGGACCAGTCGCGGCAGGGCGTCGACCCAGGCCCGCGTCATCATGACGTGCCCCACCACCTCGCCGCCGATCTCGGCGACGTAGGAGTGCCCCGCCTCGGCCGCCGAGTCGGCGCGCAGCAGGCTGACCAGGTCCGCGACGGTGGGCTCCTCCACGAAGGCGCGCGCCACGAGGTCGCGCACGGCGGCGTGGTCACGCGTGTCCTCGGGGCGGATGGTCAACCCCTCGGGGGTGGGGCGTGGGGGCTCGGTCTCCGGCATGGCCACAGGGTGTCAGAGGCCCCCTCGCCCGTCTAGCGTGGACGTATGACGCCCGCGCCGCCCTCCCGCCCGGACCCTTCGCTCCTGGACTCCACCACCCCCGCCTACTACCTCGCCCTCGGCGACGGGAGGTACCAGCCCACGCTCCACGCCCAGGGCGCCTGGAACCCCTGGGAGCAGCACATGGGACCCGTGGCCGGCCTGCTCGCGCACGCCATCGATCGGCACGCCCCGCGCGAGGACATGCAGCTGGCGCGCATCACCTACGACATCCTCGGGGTGATCCCCGCCTCCGAGGTCGAGGTCCGGTGCGAGGCGGTGCGCCCGGGGCGGACCATCGAGCTCGTCGAGGCGACCTTGTATGCCGGGAGCAAGGCCGTGGTGCGGGCCACCGCCTGGCGGCTGGTCCGGCAGGACACCGCCGAGGTCGCGGGGGGTTTCCACGCCGGGATGCCGCACCACGACGAGGTCGCGGCCCGCAGCTATGAGGGCGTCTGGGGCGGCGGCTTCATCGGGTCGCTGCACTTCCGGTCCGTCGACGGGGGCGAGCCCGGCCGGGGGCGGGTGTGGATCAGCACCGACCTGGACCTCGTCAGCGGCGAGGAGACCTCGGACGTGGCGCGGTTGCTGGGCCTGGTCGACACCGCCAACGGCGTGGCGGTGCGGCAGCACCCCGGGGAGTGGATGTTCCCCAACGTCGACCTCACGGTGCACCTGTTCCGCACGCCGGCGCACGGCTGGCTGGGCCTCGACACCGAGGTCACCTTCGGCGAGACGGGTCTCGGGCTGACCTCGACCGACCTCTACGACGAGCACGGACCCGTCGGTCGGGCGGAGCAGATCCTGACGGTGCGCCGGCTGCCCTGACCGGTCTCGTGGCAGCCGGGATGCGGGGTCCGGCCCCCGGGTCGCTACAGTGCGTGGGAGGACGGCCCCGCACCCAGGGTCGACCCACGTCACCGACGACACACCACTCGTAGGGAGATTCAGCAATGGCGCTGGCACGACGACTTTCTCGCCTCGGCACCGAGACGGCCTTCGCCGTCTCGGCCGCGGCGGCGGCCTGGGGGGCCAAGGGCAACGACATCTACCCCTTCCACCTCGGCGACATCGACCTGGCCACCCCGGCGCACATCACCGAGGCCATGAACCGGGCGATCGCGGACGGCAAGACCGGCTACTGCCCCGGCCCCGGCATCCCGGCCCTGCGCGAGGCCATGGCCGCCGACATCAACCGGCTCCGCGGCACGGCATACACGGCCGACAACGTCGCGATCCAGCCCGGCGGCAAGCCGGTGATCACCAAGTTCCTGCAGGCCGTGATGGACGAGGGCGACGAGGTCCTCTACCCCAACCCGGGGTTCCCGATCTACGAGTCGCAGATCGAGTACCTCGGCGGCGTGGCCAAGGCCTATCGCTACCTCCCGACCGAGCGCGGCTTCGCGATCGACCTGGAGCAGGTGCGGTCGCTGATCACGCCCCGGACGAGGGCGATCATCTACAACGACCTGCAGAACCCCATCTCCGCCGAGTCGACCCAGGAGGAGCGCGAGGCCATCGCCGCGATCGCGCAGGAGCACGACCTGTGGGTGCTGTCGGACGAGGCCTACTTCGAGACGCGCTACTCCGGTGAGTCGCACTCGATCTCGTCGATCGACGGGATGGCGGACCGCACCGTCATCCTCTACACCTTCTCCAAGAAGTTCGCGATGACGGGGTGGCGGCTCGGCGCGGGGATCGCTCCCGTCGAGGTGGCCCAGGTGTTCTCGACCATGAACACCAACAACGAGTCGTGCACGACCCACTTCATCCAGCACGCGGGGATCGCCGGCCTCACCGGCGACCAGCAGCCGGTCCAGGACATGCTCGACGTCCTGCGCGGCCGTCGCGACGCCGCGTGCGAGGTCATCAACCAGATCCCGGGCGTGGACGTGGCGACCCCGGAGTCGACGTTCTACCTGTTCCCGGACGTCACCGAGGCGGTCCGGCAGGTGGGTGCCGCGGACGTCGACGACTTCGCGACGCAGGCCCTGCACGCCACGGGCGTGTCCTTCTGCACGCGCAACCACTTCGGACGCCGTCAGCCGGGCGAGGACCGCGACTACATCCGGTTCGCCTACTCCGGCATCAGCGAGGACCGCATCCGCGAGGGCCTCGGCAAGCTCAAGGATTGGATCGAGAGCAAGTGAGCGGGGACAACGCGATGAAGGTCGTCATCACCAACAAGATCCCGCAGTCGGCCGTCGACGCCCTCCGGGCCGAGCACGACGTCGTCTTCTACCACGACGCCGACGACTGCATCACGCGTGAGGCCTGCCTCGAGGCCGTGCGCGACGCCGACGCCGTCGTCACCCTGCTGACCGAGAAGGTCGACGACGAGTTTTTGGACGCGTGCGGCGACCAGCTCAAGGTCGTCGCCAACGTCGCGGTGGGCTACAACAACATCGACGTCCCGGCCTGCGAGCGCCGCGGCGTGATCGCCACCAACACCCCGAAGGTCCTGACCGAGACCACGGCGGACACGGCCTTCGGCCTGATGCTGATGGTCACGCGGCGGTTCGGCGAGGGCGAGCGGGTCATCCGCTCCCGCATGCCGTGGCAGTGGGGCATGTTCTACCTGCTCGGGATGGGCCTGCAGGGCAAGACCCTCGGCATCGTCGGCATGGGACAGATCGGCATCGCCATGGCCCGTCGCGCCAAGGCCTTCGGCATGGACGTCGTCTACTCCGACGCCTACGAGCTGGCCGCGGACGTGGCCGGGGAGCTGGGTGCGCGCAAGGTCGAGCTGGACGAGCTCTTCGAGACCTCGGACGTCGTCTCGCTGCACTGCCCGCTGATGGACTCGACGCACCACCTCGTCGACGCCGACGCGCTGAAGCGGATGAAGAAGACCGCCTACCTGATCAACTCCGCCCGCGGACCCATCGTCGACGAGGCCGCGCTCGTCGCGGCGCTCGAGGCCGGAGAGATCGCGGGTGCGGGGCTCGACGTCTTCGAGGC
>NZ_DLOE01000023.1:62698-78016 GCF_002479615.1 Arsenicicoccus sp. UBA7492
CCCCGCCGCGACGCGGGGTCGGGGGGGCGTCGTGCACGCCGTCTCACCCCACCCCACCCGTCTCACCCTGCAACCCGAGACACCCTCGCCAACGGCGCCAGCGGACGGCAGCCGCCAACGATGCAGGGGCGGCGAGCGCGTCAGAGACCGCCGTCGGCGAGGTCGCGCGCCACGGTGCCGGCCAGCGCCTCGAGCAGCGGCCCCGCCTCGCTCATGCACCGCGCGGGATCCGGCTCGAGGTCCGTCAGGGCGTAGACGCGGCGGATGCCCGACGCCTCCGCCTGGCCGTCGGCGAGCAGGGAGCGCCCGCACACCGCCACGACGGGCACACCCACGCGCGCTGCCGCCTCGGCGACACCGACGGGTGTCTTGCCCATGAGCGACTGCTCGTCCAGGGAGCCCTCCCCGGTGATGACCAGGTCTGCGCCGTCGGCCTGCTCGGCGAAGCCGACGAGGTCGAGGACCAGCTCGACGCCTGGCCGCATCTCGGCGTCGAGGACCTGCAGGGCGGCATACCCGACGCCACCGGCCGCGCCTGCACCCGGCTCGTCGCGCGAGTCGCGGCCTATCGCCTCGGCGAGCAGGTCCGCGAGGCGCTCGAGCCCGGCGTCGACCTGGGGACGGAGCTGGGCGGTGACCCCCTTCTGCGGGCCGAACACGGCGGCGGTGCCCCGGTCGCCCAGCAGCGGGTTGTTGACGTCGCACGCCACGACGACGCGGGCGTCGGCCAGGCCAGGGTGCAGACCCGACAGGTCGACGCTGTCGAGGGACGCGAGCCCGCCTGCGCCGTCGGGGATCTCGTGGCCCGAGGCGTCGAGGAAGCGGACGCCGAGGGCGGACAGCATGCCTGTGCCGCCGTCGGTGCTGGCGGAGCCCCCGATCCCGAGGACGATCTCGGCGCACCCCTCGTCCAGCGCCGCACGCACCGCCTCGCCGACCCCGCGGCTGGTGGAGGTGAGGGGCTCGAGCCGGCCCCCGGGCAGGTGCACGATCCCGCAGGTCTCGGCGAGCTCGACGACTGCGGTGGCCCCCAGCACGGCATACCGGGCCTGGAGCGGTCGGCCCGTCGGACCCGACGTCGTGGTGGTCCGCCCCTCGTAGCCGGCGACGAGGGCCGCCTCGATGGTGCCGTCACCGCCGTCCGCGACCAGCAGCGTGCGCACGGTGGCGCCGGGCAGGACACCACGAACCCCGACGGCGATCCGCTCGGCCACCTCGGTCGCGACCAGCGAGCCCTTGAACTTGTCGCAGGCGACGAGGACGACGGGCTCTGGCACGGTCATGACGGGCGCTCCTCGGCGAGGGTCCGGACGGGATCCTCAAGGTAGCACCGGCCGGATTCCAGCCTCGGCGCGCGTCGGACCCTGGCGGGGGCGGCCACGCTTTGTCATGATGCCTGCGCCGAGGAAGTACGAGGAAGTAGCCGGCCGAGGGTCGGAGACGGAGGTGAGGCCGGTGCCCACCGAGCCCTCCCTGCCCCGGAACGCTCTGCCCGTGCCTGGCGGCGGACCGGCCATCGACCACAGCGCCATGGTCGAGCGGGCCTGGCACGCGCGTCACCGGGACCAGGAGACCGCGTCCGCCCTGGCCGACCGGGCCGCCCGTCACGCGGTGGCCACGGACGACTACCTGCTCGAGGCCCGCGCCCGCGTGGTGCAGGCGGCCTGCCGGTTCGCGGTCCAGGACTACGAGCAGGCCCTCACCCTCGCCAACGAGGGACTCGTGACGCTCACCTCGCTCGAGGACGTCTGGCTCGGCCGGCTCCAGCTCGTGCTCGGCAACGTCAGCGCGGAGATCGGCGAGCCCGCCCATGCCGCGGGCTTCTTCAACCAGGCGGTCAGCATCGCCCGGCAGGCCAACGACGTGCAGCTCGTCGCGCAGTGCCTGCTCAACGCCGCCCTCGACCGGGTCGACGTGGTCGACCAGGTGCGGGACTTCCGGCGGGCCCTGGCGATCTTCGAGGGCATCGACGACGCGGAGGGCCAGGCCTATGCCCACCTCGACATCGCGCACGCCCTGGTCGACCAGCAGCGTCTGCTGGAGGCCACCGTCGAGGCGCGGCGCGCGCAGCACCACGCAGCCCGCGCCCACACCAACGACGTGGTGGCCCACGCCGTGGCGCTCCAGGCCTACGGATCGGCCCACCTCGGGCACCCGCTGCAGGCCGAGGCGCTCCTGGCCGACGCCCAGCACCGGATCGAGTCCGCCCGCCAGCCCGTGCGGATCGACGTGACCATCGAGGTCGCCCGGGCGTGGACCGCCCTGGGGCGGCCGGACGAGGCCGTGCTGCTGCTCGAGCCGCTGCTCACGGGGTCCGCGCTCACCGATCGGCAGACGCTGGCGCTCACCGACATCCTGTCCGAGGCCTACGCCGGACGGGGCGACCACGAGTCGGCCTACTGGACGCTGCGGTCCCACCTGGAGCTCAAGGACGCCCACGAGGACGCCATGGCCCGCCGCCGGGCGTCGGCCCTGGTCGTGCTGCACCGCGTGCAGATGGTCGAGCGGGAGGCGGCCCGTGCCCGCGAGCGCCAGCAGCGGCTGGAGGAGGAGTTCAGCGAGCTCAAGTCCGAGCACCGCATGGTGCAGGAGATCTCGATCCGCGACGACCTCACGGGACTGCACAACCGTCGGCTGCTCAACGACCGCCTCCGCGTCGACGTGCGCGCCGCCGACGCGGACCACCCGGTCAGCCTGATCCTGCTCGACCTCGACCACTTCAAGCGCGTCAACGACACGCACGGCCACGTGGTCGGCGACCAGGTGCTGCACGCCCTCGGCCGCATGCTGCAGACCGAGGTGCGGGTGTCGGACGTGGCGGCCCGCTACGGCGGGGAGGAGCTGGCGGTGCTGCAGCCGGGCACCGACCTCGACGCGGCCACCGTGCTGGCCGAGCGGCTGCGAGCACGGATCGCGGCGCTGGACTGGCTGCAGATCGTCGGGGTCCCCCTCAACCTGACGGTGAGCGCGGGCGTCGCGAGCACCTCCGGCGGGGAGACGCCCCGCGACCTGCTGCGTCGGGCGGACCGGGCGATGTATGCCGCCAAGGCCGCAGGCCGGGACCGCGTCATGACCGCCGCCGACACCACCTGAGGATCCTGGCTAAGACCCACCCCGCTGATGCCGCGCCGCGGCCCGTGGGGCAGGATTGCAGGCGTGGATACACAGCAGCGACAGATCGGCGTGACGGAGCTGGCCCTGCGGGACGCGCACCAGAGTCTGATGGCGACCCGCATGGCCCTGGAGGACATGGTCGGTGCCTGCGAGGACATCGACAACGCGGGGTACTGGAGCGTTGAGTGCTGGGGCGGGGCGACGTTCGACGCCTGCATCCGCTTCCTCAACGAGGACCCGTGGGAGCGGCTGCGGACCTTCCGCCGGCTGCTGCCGAACTCCCGCCTGCAGATGCTCCTGCGGGGGCAGAACCTCCTCGGCTACCGCCACTACGGCGACGACGTGGTGGACCACTTCGTCGAGAAGGCCGCCGAGAACGGCATGGACGTGTTCCGCACGTTCGACGCCCTCAACGACACCCGCAACGTCGAGCGCGCGATCGCCGCGGTCAAGAAGGCCGGCAAGCACGCGCAGGGCACCATCTGCTACACCACCAGCCCGCTGCACGACGTGGACGTCTACCTCCGGCAGGCGCGCGAGCTGCGCGACGTCGGCGTGGACTCCATCGCCATCAAGGACATGGCGGCGCTGCTCAAGCCGCAGCCGGCCTACGACCTGGTCCGGGCGATCAAGGCCGAGATGCCGGACATGCAGGTCAACGTGCACTGCCACGCGACCACGGGCGTCACGCTCGTCTCGCTGATGAAGGCCGTCGAGGGGGGCGCCGACGTCGTCGACACCGCCATCTCCTCGCTGTCCCTCGGCCCGGGGCACAACCCCACGGAGTCCCTGCAGGAGATGCTCGAGGGCACGGGCTACATCGCCGACCTGGACAAGGTGCGGCTCGGTCGCATCAAGAACCACTTCGCCGGGATCCGGCCCCGCTACACGCAGTTCATGTCTTCGTTCAACGTCGAGACGGACATCTTCGACAGCCAGATCCCCGGCGGCATGATCTCCAACATGGAGTCCCAGCTCAAGCAGCAGGGCGCCGGCGACAAGCTCAAGGAGGTGCTCGAGGAGGTGCCGCGCGTGCGAAAGGACGCCGGCTACCCGCCCCTCGTCACCCCGTCCAGCCAGATCGTGGGCACGCAGGCCGTCTTCAACGTCCTCATGGGCCGCTACAAGGTCCTGACCGCCGAGTTCGCCGACCTGATGCTCGGCTACTACGGCTCGGTCATGGGCGAGCTCGACCAGGAGGTCGTCGACAAGGCCAAGCAGCAGACCGGCAAGGAGCCGATCGACGTGCGGCCCGCCGACCTGATCGAGGACGAGTGGGACCAGCTCCGCACCGACGCCGCCGCGCTCGAGGGCTTCGACGGCAGCGACGAGGACGTCCTGACCTACGCGATGTTCCCCAAGGTCGCGCCCGGCTTCTTCACCAGCCGCGCCGAGGGCCCCAAGAACGTCGGCAAGGACCCCGCCGAGCTCGAGGCCGAGAAGGCCGCGGCCGCCAAGGGCGACGGCAAGACCGGCCCGGTCCGTGGCCCGATCACCTACGAGATCACCATCGACGGCAAGAAGCACTCCGTCGCCGTGAAGCCGGCCTGACGGCAGGAGAGGGAACCTCACCATGAGCAAGGCACCCCAGTCACCCAAGACGATGGCCGACCGCCTCACGGAGCTCCGCGAGCGCCGCGCCGCGGTCGAGGCCGGCGGCGGCGAGAAGCGTCACGCCAAGCAGCACGAGGCCGGCAAGAAGACCGCGCGCGAGCGGGTCGCCGACCTGGTCGACCCCGGCTCCTTCGAGGAGATGGGCCTGTTCGCCCAGCACCGGACCACGTTGTTCGGGATGGACAAGGCCGTCATGCCGGCGGACGGCGTCGTGACCGGCACCGGCACGGTCTTCGGCCGCCCGGTCCACGTCGCGAGCCAGGACTTCTCGGTGGCGGGCGGCTCCGCCGGCGAGATGCACTCCACCAAGGTCGCCAAGACGCTGCACGCAGCCCTGGAGAACGGCACCCCGTTCGTCTTCATCAACGACTCGGGCGGCGCCCGCGTCCAGGAGGGCATCGACTCGCTGTCCGGCTACGGCAAGGTGTTCTTCCAGAACGTCGCGCTGTCGGGCGTGGTCCCGCAGGTCTCGATCATCGCGGGGCCGTGCGCCGGTGGAGCGGCATACTCCCCCGCCCTCACCGACTTCATCATCCAGACCAAGAGCTCCCGGATGTTCATCACCGGCCCCGACGTGATCAAGCAGGTCACCGGCGAGCAGGTCACGGCCGAGGAGCTGGGCGGCCCGGCGGCGCACATGGCTCGCTCCGGCGTCACCCACTTCATGGCCGAGGACGACGAGCAGGCGGTGCTGATCGCGCAGAAGCTCCTGAGCTTCCTGCCGAGCAACAACACCGAGGAGCCGCCGCTGGTCGACGGGTTCGAGGACGTCGAGCCCGACGAGTCACTCACCACGGTCATCCCCGAGGATCCCAAGAAGGGGTATGACGTCCGCGACGTCATCGGCTCGATCGTCGACGGCGCCGACTTCCTCGAGGTGCACGCGGGCTTCGCGCCCAACATCGTCGTGGGCTTCGCCCGCGTCACGGGACGCACGGTCGGCATCATCGCCAACCAGCCCAGCGTGATGAGCGGCGTCCTCGACATCGACTCCTCCGACAAGGGCGCGCGGTTCGTGCGCTTCTGCAACGCCTTCAACATCCCCCTGGTCACCCTGGTGGACGTCCCGGGCTTCCTGCCGGGCGTGCAGCAGGAGTACGGCGGCATCATCCGCCACGGCGCCAAGATGCTCTTCGCCTACTCCTCCGCGACGGTCCCCAAGATCACCGTGGTCCTGCGCAAGGCGTACGGCGGCGCCTACCTCGCCATGTGCTCCAAGGACCTCGGCGCGGACCGGGTGTTCGCGTGGCCGACGGCCGAGATCGCCGTCATGGGCGCCGAGGGTGCCGCGGGCGTCGTCTTCCGCAAGGAGATCGCCGAGGCGGACGACCCGGCGGCCAAGCGGGCGGAGCTGGTCCAGCTCTACCGCGACGCCTTCTCCACGCCGTACGTCTCCGCCTCGCGTGGTCTCGTCGACGACATCATCGAGCCGGCGGACACGCGTCGTCACATCGCGCGCTCGCTGGAGATGCTCGCCGGCAAGCGCGACATGCGTCCGGCCAAGAAGCACGGCCTGATCCCGCTCTGATCGACCGGCTGCCACGGAAGGACACATCATGAGCGAACCCACCGTCGCCGAGCTGCAGGCCCTGGTCGCCGATCTCACCGCCCGTCTCGAGGCCCTGGAGGCCAAGGTCTCCGCCCGGGACGACGAGGTCAGCCCCGAGGTGCTGCTCGCGATCTCCGCCGCCGTCGCGGCCTACCTGGGCAAGCGCGCCACCGTCAAGCAGGTCCACCTGCGTCGCGGCTCGGCGTGGGCGTCCCAGGGCCGCTCGGACATCCACCACTCGCACACGATCCAGCACGGCGTGCGCTGACCGCCGACGCAACCGAAGGACTGACATGAAGCTGAAGGTGACCGTCAACGGATCGGTCTACGACGTCGACGTCGAGGTGGAGGAGGAGCCCCGGCCGAGCCTGGGTGCCGTCCTCGTGGGCAGCATGTCCGCCCACGGCGTGGCCCCCACCAGCGCGAAGGCCCCGGCCAGCGCGTCCAACGCCCTCACCGCCAACATCGCGGGCACCGTCGTCAAGGTGCTCGTCGAGGCGGGCCAGGAGGTCAAGGAGGGCGAGACCCTGCTCGTCCTCGAGGCCATGAAGATGGAGACCGAGGTCACGGCGCCCAAGGACGGCCGGATCGCCGCGGTCGACGTCGCCGTCGGCGATGCCGTCCAGGGTGGTCAGGTCCTCGTCGAGTGGGAGGACTGACCCGTCTCGGGTCTCACGGACAGAGCGAGGAGCGGTTCCCCGTATGACGGGGGGCCGCTCCTTCGTCATACGGCCCTCATCAGCCCGAGAAGGTGAAGCGCAGGGAGAGCCAGTTGTCGCGGCTCAGGGTCGCGGCTCGCTCTGCGTCGCCCGCGCGGGCGGCCGCGATGATGGCGGCGTGCTGGTCGGCGCTGCCGCGGCCGGCGTAGGTCGTGAACCGCATCCGCTCCACCCGCCGCAGGACCGGGACCACCCGCTCGAGCACCTCGGGCACGACGACGTTGCCGCTGCGGGCGACGAAGACCCCGTGGAAGGCGTCGTCCGCCTCGATGGCTCGCTCGGCGTCGAGGGCGTGGAGCGCCTCCGCGAACGCCGCGTTGACCTCCTCGAGCTGCTCCAGGTCCGAGGCCGCCAGGCGAGGCGCGGCGACCCGCGCCGCGAGCTCGTGCATGGCCGCCGCGACCTGCTGGGCGTCCCGCGTCGACTCCTGGTCGACCGGTGCGACGATCGTGGCCCGGCCGGGCGTCGCCACCACCAGGCGGGCCCGCTCGAGGCGCAGCAGCGCCTCTCGGATCGGGGTGCGGCTGACGCCGAGCCATCCCTCCAGCTCGGGATCGCGCAGCCGCTCCCCCGGAGCGAGCGTCCCGGCGACGATGGCGTCCCGGATGGCCTCGTAGGCGTGGTCGCGGAGCAGCGAGCGCTGCGGCAGGCCCGGTGACTCGGGGATCGGCATGGAGCGAATATAGGCCCCCTTGCCGGGCCTGGAGGCTGGCAATATATTAAATTTCACCGCCGAGCAAAGGAGCTCCCCATGGGCATCGCCGACTTCGACCGCTATCCGCTGACCTTCGGACCCAGCCCGATCCACCCCCTCGAGCGCCTCAGCGCCCACCTGGGTGGCGCCCATGTGTGGGCCAAGCGAGAGGACGTCAGCTCCGGACTCGCCTTCGGCGGCAACAAGACTCGCAAGCTGGAGTACATCGTCCCCGACGTGCTCGCCTCCGGCGCCGACACCCTGGTCTCGATCGGCGGCTACCAGAGCAACCACACCCGCCAGGTCGCAGCCGTCGCCGCCCACCTCGGGCTGCAGGCCCTCCTCGTGCAGGAGACCTGGGTCGACTGGCCAGACCCCCTCAACGACCGCGTCGGCAACATCCAGCTCTCACGGATCATGGGCGCCGACGTGCGCCTCGACCCGCACGGCTTCGACATCGGCATCCGCAGCAGCTGGGAGGACGCGCTGCGGGAGGTCGAGGAGCGGGGCGGCAAGCCCTACCCCATCCCGGCCGGGGCGTCCGAGCACCCCCTCGGCGGACTGGGCTTCGCCGGCTGGGCGCACGAGGTCGCTCAGCAGGAGGCGGAGCTCGACGTCTTCTTCGACACCATCGTCGTGTGCACGGTCACCGGCTCGACCCACGCCGGGATGATCGCGGGCTTCGCCGAGCTCGAGGCCGCGGGCGGACGGCCGCGCCGGGTCATCGGCATCGACGCGTCGGCCACCCTCGACAAGACCCGCGACCAGGTGGGGCGCATCGCCCGGCATACGGCAGGGCTCCTCGGCCTGGGGCGCGACCTGCGCGACGACGAGATCACCGTGCTGGCGGGGTGGGCCGGCGACAAGTACGGCATCCCCGTCGAGTCGACGATCGAGGCCATCCGCCTCACCGGCCGGCTGGAGGGCGTCATCATCGACCCCGTCTACGAGGGCAAGTCGATGGCCGGCCTGATCGACCTCGTCTCCAGCAGGGAGATCCCGGCGAGCAGCACCGTCCTCTACGCCCACCTCGGCGGGCAGCTGGCGCTCAACGCCTACACCGCGGTGGTGCCCTGACCGATGGCACCCTGTGCCGCACCTGTCGGGTGGTTCCCCTAGGGTCGGACCGTGACCTCGATCGTTGATTCCCTCCTCGCGCGCCTCCCCGCCGACCGGGTCATGACCGACCCCGACGCGATGATCGCCTATGCCCGTGACCAGGCCGAGTGGGGAGCCTGGGGATCGCCGGCCGCCGTCGTGCGAGCCCGGTCGACGAGCGAGGTGCAGGCCACGGTGCAGGCGTGCCTCGAGCACGGCACCCCGGTCGTCGCCCGAGGAGCGGGGACCGGCCTGTCCGGCGCCGCGAACGCCGAGGCCGGGTGGATCGTGCTCAGCCTCGAGCGCCTGGACCAGGTCCTCGAGATCAACACCCTGGACCGGCTCGCCGTCGTCCAGCCCGGCGTGGTCAACGACCGGCTGCGCGCTGCCGCCGCCGAGCAGGGGCTCTGGTATCCCCCGGACCCAGGCAGCGCGCCCTGGTCGACCATCGGCGGCAACGTCGCGACCAACGCCGGCGGCATGTGCTGCGTGAAGTACGGCGTGACCAGGGACTACGTCCTGGCGCTGGAGGTCGTCACGGGGACCGGCGAGATCGTGCGGGTCGGTCGGCGCACCGCCAAGGGGGTCGTGGGCTACGACCTCGTCGGACTGATGACGGGCTCGGAGGGGACGCTCGGCATCATCACCGAGGTCACCGTGCGGCTGCGACCGGCCCGCGAGCCGGAGCGCACCGTCGCGGGCTTCTTCCCCGACCTCTTGTCGGCGGGGCGGGCCGTCACCGCCGTGGCGGAGGCCGGGCTCACGCCCTCGCTGCTCGAGCTGATGGACCGGACCCTGCTGCGGGCCGTCGACGACTGGAAGCACATGGGCCTGACCACCGAGGCCGACACGATGCTGCTCGGCCGCGTCGACACCCCCGGCGAGCGGGGCGACGCCGAGGCCGAGACCATGGCCGAGGTGTTCCGCGCCGCGGGGGCGGTCGACGCCGCGGTGGCGGAGGACGAGGAGGAGGGCGAGCTGCTGTTCGCCGCGCGCCGCCTCGCCTATCCCGCCGCCGAGCGCCTCGGCACGATCCTCACCGAGGACGTCTGCGTGCCCAAGGACCAGGTGGTCCCGATGCTCGAGCGCATCCAGCAGATCGGCGTGCGCCACGGCACCACGATCGCCAACGCCGCCCACGCGGGCGACGGCAACCTGCACCCGCTGCTCGTCACCACCCCGGGAGACGCCGAGCAGCTCGAGCGAGCGCACCGGGCCTCCGAGGAGATCATCGCGGCCTGCCTCGAGCTCGGCGGCACCATCTCCGGCGAGCACGGCGTGGGCACCCTCAAGCGGGACGGGCTGCACGCCGAGCTCGGCGAACCGGTCGTGGACCTGCACCGAGCGATCAAGGCGGCGCTCGACCCGCACGGAATCATGAATCCCGGCAAGGTCTTTCGTCCCTGAACGACCCGACTTCCCACGGCACCCGTCGCGGGGGCAAGGCGCCAGAGGCCCGTATGGCGTCCAAGCCTTCCACATGGAGCGTTGACCTGCCATCATGGTTCCATGGACCTGTCACATCCCCTGAGCGCCATCACGCCCTCGCTCGAGGGCGAGGCCCTGACCGTCCTCGCCGGGACCGAGAGCGCCCTCACCGGCCGAGGCATCGCCGAGCTCGCACGACGAGGTAGCCACACGGCGATGACGCAGGCCCTCGGACGTCTTGCCCACCAGGGACTCGTCATCGTGGAGCCGGCCGGTCGCGCCCACCTCTACCGCCTCAACCGTGAGCACCTTCTCGCCCCTGTCGTGCTCGCGGCGTCCAAGGCGGCCTCCGAGGTGCGTTCGAGGCTCACCAAGCAGATCGAGGGGTGGCGGGTGCCCTGCCTCCACGCGTCTCTCTACGGCTCCTTGTCGCGAGGAGAGGCCGGCTCGGACTCGGACATCGACGTCCTGGTCGTCCGCCCTCCGCACCTCGACGAGGCACAAGCCGAGGCGTGGAGCGATCAGCTGGCCGAGCTGGAGCGCCTCGTCTGGCAGTGGACGGGCAACACGTTGTCCTGGCTCGACACCACGCAGGAGGACCTGCGCCGAGCCGTGGAGGCCGACGAACCGCTGATCAGGTCCTGGCGCGAGGACTCCATCACGCTGGCGGGAGAATCCCTCGGGCCCCTGATCGCGCGACTGGCCACAGAGAGAAGCCCGGCATGACACCGACGCGGTCCAGCCCCGGCGACCGAGGTCAGGCGAAGGCCCGTCGCATCATTGCCGCGCGCTACCTCGACGTCGCAGAGCTCGCAGCCACCGAGGAGGGGCCGGGCGCCAACAACGTCGTGATCGGGATCGCGGTCCTGTCTGGCATCGCTGCCTCTGATGCCATCTGCATCGCTGCGACCGGATCGCGGTACTCCGGCGATGACCACGCCGAGGCCGCGCGGGTCCTCGGGCGCGTCGACCGCGCCCTGGGAAACGAGCTGAGCAAGCTCGTCCGGCTCAAGCCTGGAGCGCACTACGGATCGGCGTTCATCTCGGACACCGACCGTGTGCGGGCCCTGCGGGCGGCAAGGAGGCTGGTCGAGGCAGCGCTCGAACGAACCGTCGGATGACGGGTCAGGCCTCGTCGAAGACCTGGAGCAGCGCCTCCCAGTGCCGCGCGGTGGCGCGCTCGTCGTAGGCCGGGAGGTCACTCATCGTGAACCCGTGAGCGGCGCCCGGATAGATCTCGCCCTCGTAGTCGCAGTCCGCCTCCTCGGCGGCCAGCCGCAGGCGCTCGATCTGCGACCTGGTCATGCTGGGGTCCTGGTCGGCGAAGCCGAAGTAGATGCGGGCCTCGACGTCGGGCAGCACGTGGTGCGGGCTCTCGGGGCCGTCGGTCACCAGCCGTCCGGCGTGGAACCCACAGACCGCCGACACGTCGTCGGGGCACTGTGCCGCCAGCCGCAGCGCGAGCCCCCCGCCCATGCAGTAACCCACGACCCGCACGTCGTCGTCAGCGACGTCGTCGAGACCCTGGACGTGCTCGAGATAGGCGGGGCCTTCGGCCTCCCAGTGCTCTCGGGTCAGGCTGGCGAGCAGACGGGAGATGATCGTATGCCGCTCCTCCCCCCGCTCGGCGGACAGGAACGAGGGGTCGATCAGCGGCTGGCGCCCGGCCCGGTAGTAGACGTTGGGCGCCAGCACGACGTAGCCGTCGTCCGCCAGGCGCTCGGCCATCTCCCGGATCCGCGGCCGCAGCCCGATGGCGTCCATGATCAGGAGCACCGGCGGGTGGGGTCCGTCCTCGGCGGGGCGGGCGACATAGGCGTCGCACACCCCGTCCGGCATCGGCAGGTCCAGCTCCTCGAACACGGCCATGGTGACACCCTGTCACGAGCCCGGGCGGGCGGCACCTCGACCGGAGGGCCGAGGACGCCCGGCCCCAGGGGTGGGGACGGGCGCCTCGGCTGACCACACCGTCAGGCGGTGGCCTGGGCCGGGCCGATCGTGGCCGGCTGTGCGTCCCAGGTGCGGAGGACGGCCGACCTGGAGTACATCCAGGCGGACAGCGCAGCGATCCCCACGGCCATGGTCAGCAGCCCCAGGTCCAGGGCGATCTCCGGCACCGAGGCCCGCAGCGCGACCGGGACCGCTCCGACGGCATACAGGACCAACGGGACCGCCGGCACCTCACGGGACAGCAGCAACGAAGCGACGAAGGCCATCGTGCCGAGGAGGAACGCGACGGACACCACCACGAGGGCAAGGCCGAGCGGGCCCGCGCGCAGCGACGCGACGGCGCCACGCGGGAGCTCGCTGAAGACCAGGTTGATGACGAGCTCGACGCCGACCAGCCCTGCGAGGGCAGCCGAGTTGACGAGGTAGGCGACGAGTCCGAAGGTGCCCCTGCGCCGGCCGAACGCGAGGTACAGCCCGGCGACCAGGGCGAGGGCCAGGACCTCCGCTAGGGGTGCCACCAGCTGGGTGAGGGCCGAGGTCGGGACGACCCCTGCCCGCTTGGCTGCGTTCACGAGCAGGATGAAGGCGCTGGCGCCGCCGGCCAGGGCGGACACGCGAAAGAGCGTCGCGGGTGCGGGTTGGGACATGGTTTCCTCCGGTGCGGTGGGTGGGTGGGCGGATCCCGGACGGGGTGCGCCGAGGTGGGTGCGGGCTCATCGCCCTGTCGGTGCGCGGGTGTCGAGGGAGATGAGCTCGGCACCGATGTCACGGGCCTTGGCGAGGAGGCCGTGGAGCGCGGCCTGGTCAGCTGCCAGGCCACTCAGCGTGGTGGTGCCGTCCGGCTCGCGGACGATGTCCAGACCGTCGAACCACGAGGACCAGTGGGCGTCCAGGTGGCCGTCGATCCTCAGCTGCACCTCGACAGGCCGGGCCGGTATGCCGTGAGCGCCGGCCCTGTCGTCCGAGCTCATGACGCGCGGGCAGGGGCAGGACGTCCCGCCGGAGCCGCGGGCCGAGAGGCGCCGGTCTGCCTGGTGCCCGCTGTTCGGGCGGACGCCCAGAAGGACAGGCCGAGGCCGACCAGGGCGAGGGAGTCCGGATAGGCCAGCAGCCGATAGAACGAGTCGGGCAGGAGTGCCAGCGAGGCGGTCAGGACGCTGGCCAGCGCGAGCAGCGCCGAGGCCCAGCGGGCCAGGACACGGGCCCGGAACATCGCGGCACCGAAGATCAACCCACCTGCGAGGAAGGTGGCTCCGGACACCGCCAGGACGGCCTGCATCGCGCCGATGTCGCCCGCGGCCCGGCCGCCTGTGGCTGCGCGAACGACGTCGTCGACATAGGCCGGGGACGCCGCGGCCACCTCGGGGAGGACGACGGCGCTCGCGAAGGTGACGCACATGATGGTCAGGTAGCCGATGGCCAGCACGACGTACCCCACGAGCCCCAGCAGGCCGATCTCCAGTCGCTGGCGCAGGTACATCCCGGTGATGCCGACCAGGGCCGTGGCCGCCATCAGCACCTTGATGGCGTTGCGGACGGCCCACTCCGTCGTGAGGACGGTCGTGGCGTCGGCGTGCGGGTGCCCGATCTGGACGCCCGCGAAGAGGAGGCCCGCCACCACCGCCGACACGGCGGAGGTCCGGAAGAGTGCGGTCGAGGTGACGTTCATGCCGGTTCCTGTTCGGTCGGCCCGTAGCCCGTGCTGCGGGGATGACCTGAACCTAGGAGCGGGACGTGACCCTGGCGTCACCACACGAGGTGATCATCGTGGTGACCCCTGGCCGGTGGGGTCAGCGTTGACGGTCACCCAGCAGGTCGTCCTCGCGCGACCGGCGCACGGCCCGGGCTCGCGTGCTCACCCCGAGCTTGGCGAAGATGTGCTTGGTGTGCGTGCGCAGGGTGTTGACGGTGATGAACAGCTCGCGGGCGATCTCCGGCCCGGTCAGCTCGGAGTCGAGGAGCCGCAGCACGTCCCGCTCCCGGCTGCTCAACGGGCTGACCAGGCCCGACCCGTCCCCCGACGTGTTCCCCCGATGCAGTCGGTCGAGCAGGCCGCGAGCCGCCTCCCGCGCCACCGTCCCCGCCCCCTGTCCGGCCCCACCAGCAGCGACGTGCTCCAGCAGCCTCGACATGGGGGCGCCCTCGTCCAGGAACACCCGGACGTCGCTGCCGGTCTCGGGCGCCTCGCTCCAGGCCCGGCCGAAGGCGGACGCGGCGTGCGGGAGGTCGCCCAGCGCGAGGTGGGTCAGGGACCGCAGCACCAGGTGTCGACGACGCGTGAAAACTGAGCAGGAGTCGACGGGCGAAAACTGAGCAGCCCGGGGAGCCTGGGCGGGGTGATCACCGTGGAGGACTGGGCTGAGATTCGTCGTCTGTACCGTTCGGAGGGGTTGTCGAAGGCGGCGATCGCCCGCAGGTTGGGGATCTCGCGGAACACGGTCGCGAAGGCGTTGGCGTCGGACGGGCCCCCGCGGTACGAACGACCGGCGAAGGGTTCGCTGGTCGACGCGGTCGAGCCCCGGGTCCGGTTGCTGCTGGCCGAGTACCCGACGATGCCCGCGACCGTGATCGCCGAGCGGATCGGCTGGGAGCACTCCTTGACGATCCTCAAGGACCGCGTCCGCGACCTGCGGCCCTTGTATCAGGGCATCGACCCGTCCGACCGGGTGGAGTACACCCCCGGTGAGGTCGCCCAGTGCGATCTGTGGTTCCCGCCCGTACCGATCCCGGTCGGCAAGGGCGTCGAGCGGATCCTGCCGGTCCTGGCCATGACGAGCGGGTACTCCCGGCACACGTCCGCGGTGATGATCCCCTCCCGGCAAGGAGGCGACATCCTCGCGGGCATGTGGCGCCTGCTCGCCGGCCACCCGACCGACCCGACATGGCCCGGGTGGGGTCGGTGCCCTCGCGCCCTGGTGTGGGACCGGGAGTCAGCGATCGGTGGCAAGGGCAAGCCGACACCGGCCGCAGCCGCGTTCGTGGGCACCCTCGGCGTCCGGTTGATGCTCGCGCCCGCCCGCGACCCCGAGTTCAAGGGTCTCGTCGAGCGACGCAACGGCTTCTTCGAGACATCCTTCCTGCCCGGTCGCGTGTTCACGAGTCCGGCAGACTTCAACACCCAGATCAGCGAGTGGGGGTGTCAGATGGTCTGT
>NZ_DLOE01000022.1:0-85129 GCF_002479615.1 Arsenicicoccus sp. UBA7492
TTTAAGAGACACGCCCTAGGTGGCCGATCCCCGTCTGGGGCTGCAGCTCAAGACGGCGGCCGGCAGCCAAGACTTAGGACAGTGGCCCAGACGCAGGACGGTGATCCAGACGCAGGCCGGCAGCGCAGCCGGCGGCGCCGACTGGGCACGGCGGCGGCGCCTGGTCACGGTGGCGCGCTGCAGCACGCCACCGGAGCTGGCCGGAGCCACGTAGGCAGGAACCCACCACCGGACAGCACTCAGCACTGTCCCCCGTCTCTATGACCGTCTCCCGTCTGGGCGGCCGATCCCCGTCTGGGGCTGCAGCTCAAGACGGCGACCGGCAGCCAAGACTTAGGACCGTGGCGCTGGCTGGTCACGGTGGCACCGGCTGGTCACGGTGGCGCCGACTGGTCACGGCGGCGCGCTGCAGCACGCCCCGGGAGCTGGCCGGAGCCACGTAGGCGGGAACGCGCAGCCGCAGCCGCGTCAGGCGGAGTCGAGCCGGCGTGCGGAGGACGGCGAGAGGCCGTTGGCCCGTCATACGGCAGCTGCCTGGATCCCACCCACACCCCACTGGGATCGTGAGTGTTCGGTCCAAGAAAGGTGGACCAAACACTGACGATCTTCGGGGTGCGGTGGGGTGACGCGGGCGGTCAGTCGTGCGTGGGCATCCAGATGCGCCGCAGGTAGTCCTTCATCGACCGGTCGGAGGAGAAGAAGCCGCTGCGGGCGACGTTGAGGATCGCCGAGCGCGTCCAGCGCTCCTGGTCGCGGTAGGCCTCGTCGACCTCGCCCTGCACGTCGATGTAGGACTGGAAGTCCGCCAGCGTCATGAACCGGTCGTTGTAGAGCAGGTCGTCGACGACGGTTGCGGCCAGGCCACGGTCGCCGCCGGTGAAGTGCCCCGACGCGACCAGGTCGATGGCCCGCTTCAGCTGCGGGTTGGCCTCGTAGACCGCGCTGGGCACGTAGCCCTTGGCCTGCAGCGCCGCGACCTGCGGCTCGTCCATGCCGAACAGGAAGAAGTTGTCGTCACCCACGAGCTTGCGGATCTCGACGTTGGCGCCGTCGTCCGTGCCGATGGTGAGCGCGCCGTTGAGGGCGAACTTCATGTTGCCCGTGCCCGACGCCTCCTTGCCGGCGAGCGAGATCTGCTCGGACAGGTCGGCGGCCGGGATGAGCTTGTTGGCGAGCGTGACGTTGTAGTTGGCCGGGAAGGCCACCGTCAGCACACCCTTGACGCGCTCGTCCGCGTTGATCGTCGCGGCGACCGAGTTGATGAGGTAGATGATCTCCTTGGCCATGTGGTAGCCGGGGGCCGCCTTGGCGCCGAACACGAACGTGCGCGGCACGACCGAGTCCTTGTCGATCTGCCCCGAGATGATCTGCTCGTAGAGCGAGACGATGTGCAGGAGCTTGAGCGTCTGGCGCTTGTACTCGTGCAGACGCTTGACCATCACGTCGACCATGCCGTGCTCGGGCAGCTCGATGCCGTCGCGCACCGCCAGCAGCTCGCGCAGGCGCTTCTTGTTGGCCTGCTTGGCCGCGGCGAAGCGCTCGCGGAACTCCTCGTCCTCGGCGTACGGCTCGAGGCTCTCCAGCCGCTCCAGCTTGGTCTCCCAGCCGACGCCGATGGTGTCGGTGATCAGCTGCGACAGCGTGGGGTTGGCGAGGCGGATGAAGCGGCGCGGGGTCACGCCGTTGGTGACGTTGGTGAACTTGTCGGGCCACATCTCGGAGAAGTCCGGCAGGACCTTGTCGCGCAGCAGCTGCGAGTGCAGCTCGGCCACGCCGTTGACCTTGACCCCGGCCACCGTGGCGAGGTTGGCCATGCGGACGGCGCGCTCGGGGTGGTCCTGGATGATCGACATACGACGCACCCGCAGCTCGTCGCCCGGGAAGGCCTCGCGGACCGTCTCGAGGAACTCCTCGTTGATGCGGTAGATGATCTCGAGGTGGCGCGGCAGGAGACGGCCGACGAGCTCGACGGGCCAGACCTCGAGGGCCTCCGGTAGCAGCGTGTGGCAGGTGTACGCGAAGCACTTCTGCGTGACGGCCCATGCCTCGTCCCACTCCATGCCGTGCTCGTCCATCAGCAGGCGCATCATCTCGGGGATCGCGATGACCGGGTGGGTGTCGTTGAGCTGGAAGATGATCCGCTCGTGCAGGCGGTGGAGGTCGAAGTCCTTCTCCAGCGTGCGGTCGATGAAGTCCTTGAGCGAGCAGGCGACGAAGAAGTACTGCTGCTGCAGGCGCAGCTCGCGGCCCTGCGGGGTGGAGTCCTCGGGGTAGAGCACCTTGGAGATGTTCTCGGCGAAGGTCTGGGCGCGCACGGCTGCCGCGTAGTCGCCGGAGTTGAAGATCTGCAGGTCGAAGGCCTGCGTGGCGCGGGCGCTCCACAGGCGCAGGGTGTTGACCACGCCGTTCTGGTAGCCCGGGACCATGTAGTGGTAGGGCACGCCGAGGACGTTCCAGGCCGGCACCCAGCGGTTGCGCTGGACCTGGCGGCCGGAGCCGTCCCCCGCGTCCTCGACGTAGGTCTCGGTGCTGCCGCCGAAGCCCACGGTCACCGCGCGGTCCGGGTGCGGGAACTCCCACGGTCCGCCGAGCGAGAGCCACGAGTCGGGGACCTCGACCTGCCGGCCGCCCTCGAAGGTCTGCCGGAAGATGCCGTACTCGTAGCGGATGCCGTAGCCGATACACGGGACGTCCATCGTGGCCAGGGAGTCGACGAAGCAGGCGGCGAGGCGCCCCAAGCCGCCGTTGCCGAGGCCGGGCTCGACCTCCTGGGCGCGCAGCGTCCGCAGGTCCAGGCCGAGGGTCTTGAGCGCCTGGTCGGCGATCGCGCCGAGGTCGGTCGCGAGCAGGGCGTTGCCCATCTGCCGGCCGAGGAGGTACTCCGCCGACAGGTAGCCGACCATCTTGGTCGGGTGCTCGCGGCGACGCCGGGCCGTCTCCAGCCAGTCCGCCATGAGGTAGTGCCGGATCGTGCGCGCCAGGGCGAGGTACTGGTCGTTCTGGGACGCTCGCGACAGGGCCACGCCCTCGCCGAAGTTCAGCTCGCGCAGGTACTCCCGGGCGAACCCGTCGACCGTGCGCGGGGGCCGGGCGACCGGCGCGGTGGCCAGCGGGTTGCTCGGCTCGAGCGACGGTCCGGTCGTCGTGGTGTCGTAGGGCAGGGGCCTCTCGTCCGCCAGCCAGCTCGAGCTGGGGTCCAGCGGGGTCGCGTCCTGCGTCATGTCGCCTCCGGTGTCGTGGTTCACCCGGACACGAAGAATCCGACGGTCCGCTGCAGCGCGGCCTGGGGCGGTCCGGGACTGCCGCCAACTGTAGTGGACGGGCCCCCCTGGAGACCCGGCCTTGGCCGCACCACGCCGTAACCTGCGAGAACCGGCGAGGAAACGCTCCGCTGGGCGAGACGACGACCTCTCAGGTGCGATCCGGACACACTCTTTGGGTACCGTGACGCGAGTGACCGCCCCACGACTGTCATCCGCCCCCCAGACCCCCATCGGCCGCATCCCCGTGCTCGACGTGACCCCTCGCGTCGACGAGGGGCGACTGCCCGCCAAGTCCGTCGTGCACGAGCCGTTCACCGTCACCGCGCGGGTGTTCCGCGAGGGCCATGACGCCGTGAACGCCTCCGTCGCCATCACCGATCCGGACGGGCGCACGGCATACGTCCCGATGCGCTCGACCAACGTCGGCCTGAGCCTGTGGGAGGCGCAGATCGCCGCCGACCGGGAGGGCCTGTGGTCCTACCGCGTCGAGGGCTGGTCCGACCCCTACGGCACCTGGCACCACGACGCCGTCATCAAGGTCGAGGCCGGCGTCGACGTCGAGCTCATGCTCGAGGAGGGTGCGCTCGTGCTCGAGCGGGCCCTCGCCGAGGTCGAGCGCTCCCCCGAGCAGCAGCAGGTCCTGCGGGAGGCCGTCGTCGCCCTGCGCGACACCTCCCGTCCGGTGCCCGAGCGGCTGTATGCCGGGGCGGGCGACGCCGTCGCGCGTGAGATCACGGCCCGCCCGCTGCGGGACTACGTGTCCCCCTCCCCCGAGCAGAGCTGGCTGGTCGAGCGCCAGCTGGCGCTGGCCGGGGCGTGGTACGAGATCTTCCCCCGCTCCGAGGGCGCCTACCAGGACGCCGACGGGACCTGGCACACCGGGACGCTGCGCACCGCCGCCGAGCGGCTGCCGGCGATCCGGGACATGGGCTTCGACGTCGTCTACCTCACCCCGGTCCACCCCATCGGCAGGACCAACCGCAAGGGCCCCAACAACACCCTGACCGCGGGACCGCTGGACCCGGGCTCGCCGTACGCCATCGGCTCCGAGGCGGGTGGCCACGACGCGATCGAGCCGAGCCTCGGCACGTTCGAGGACTTCGACGCGTTCGTCGCCCGGTCGCGCGAGCTGGGGCTCGAGGTCGCCCTCGACATCGCCCTGCAGTGCTCGCCCGACCACCCCTGGGTCACCGAGCACCCGGAGTGGTTCACGACGCGGGCCGACGGGACCATCGCGTATGCCGAGAACCCGCCCAAGAAGTACCAGGACATCTATCCGCTGAACTTCGACAACGACCCGGCGGGGATCTACCAGGCCGTCCGCGACGTCATCCAGGTGTGGATCGACCACGGCGTCACGCTGTTCCGCGTGGACAACCCGCACACCAAGCCGGTCGAGTTCTGGCAGTGGCTGATCGCCGACGTGGCCAAGACCCACCCCGAGATCATCTGGCTGGCCGAGGCGTTCACCAAGCCCGCGATGATGCACACGCTGGGCAAGATCGGCTTCCAGCAGTCCTACACGTACTACGCGTGGCGCAACGAGAAGTGGGAGCTCGAGGAGTACGTCACCGAGCTCGCCGGCGACGCCGCGGCCTACATGCGCCCGTCCTTCTGGCCGACGACGCACGACATCCTCACGCCCTACATGCAGTACGGCGGGCCGGCGGCCTGGAAGGTCCGGGCTGCGCTCGCGGCCACCCTCGTCCCGACCTACGGCATCTACGCGGGCTACGAGCTGATGGAGCACGTCGCGCGCCCGGGTGCCGAGGAGCAGATCGACAACGAGAAGTACCAGCTCAAGGACCGCGGCTGGGCGGACTACGCGCCCGGTGGGCCCAAGGCCGGTCAGTCGCTCGACGGCTACCTGCGCACGCTCAACCAGATCCGTCACTGGCACCCCTCGCTGAGGCTGCTGCGCAACATCACGTTCCACCACTGCGAGGACGAGAACATCATCGTGTTCTCCAAGACCGCACGCACACCCGACGGTCACGACGACACCGTCATCGTCGTCGCCAACCTCGACCCGCACTCGACGCGGGAGTCCTGGATCCACCTGGACATGGCCGCCCTCGGTCTGGGATACGGTGACGGGTTCGTGGCGCACGACGAGATGACCCAGCAGTCCTGGCACTGGGGACCGGACAACTTCGTCCGCCTCGGCCGTGACGCCGAACCCGCCCACATCATCCACGTCCGGAGGTTCTGACAGGTGCACGGCCTCAACCTCGCCCAGCCCGGGCTCAAGCACGACCCGCGCTGGTTCCGCAAGGCTGTCTTCTACGAGGTGCTCGTCCGCGCCTTCGCCGACAGCAACGGGTCGGGCGCCGGTGACTTCACCGGCCTGCTCGGCAAGCTCGACTACCTCCAGTGGCTCGGTGTCGACTGCCTGTGGCTGCCCCCGTTCTACGCGTCGCCGCTGCGCGACGGCGGCTACGACATCGCCGACTACCGCGCGGTGCTGCCGGAGTTCGGGACGCTGCCGGAGTTCAAGGAGCTGGTGTCGCAGGCCCACGCCCGCGGCATCCGGATCATCACCGACTTCGTGATGAACCACACCAGCGACCAGCACCCGTGGTTCCAGGCGAGCCGCTCGGAGCCCGAGGGGCCCTACGGCGACTACTACGTCTGGTCCGACGACGACACCAAGTACTCCGACGCGCGCATCATCTTCGTGGACACCGAGGTCTCCAACTGGACCTTCGACCCCGTGCGCCGGCAGTTCTTCTGGCACCGCTTCTTCTCCCACCAGCCGGACCTCAACTTCGAGAACCCCAAGGTCCAGGAGGAGATGTTCGACATCGTCCGCTACTGGATGGACATGGGCATCGACGGGTTCCGGCTCGACGCCGTCCCCTACCTCTTCGAGGAGGACGGGCACAACGGCGAGAACCACCCCAAGACGCACGAGTTCCTGGCCCAGCTGCGGCGCATGGTGGACGAGGAGTACCCCGGTCGCATCCTGCTGGCCGAGGCCAACCAGATGCCCCACGAGGTCGTGGACTACTTCGGCTCCGAGGAGGCGCCGGAGTGCCAGATGTGCTTCCACTTCCCCGTGATGCCGCGCCTGTACTACGCGCTGCGCGAGGGCAAGGCCACGCCCATCATCAAGGTGCTCGAGGAGACCCCCGAGATCCCGACGGGCACGCAGTGGGGCACCTTCCTGCGCAACCACGACGAGCTGACGCTCGAGATGGTGGACAACGAGGAGCGGGCCGCGATGTACGGCTGGTACGCCCCCGACCCGCGCATGAAGGCCAACGTCGGCATCCGCCGCCGCCTCGCTCCCCTGCTGGACAACTCCCGCGCCGAGATCGAGCTGATCAACGCGCTGGTCCTGTCCCTGCCCGGCTCGCCGTGCCTGTACTACGGCGACGAGCTCGGCATGGGCGACAACATCTGGCTCAACGACCGCGACGCGGTGCGCACGCCCATGCAGTGGACGCCGGACCGCAACGCGGGCTTCTCCAGCGCCGACCCCGGCAAGCTCTACCTGCCGGTCATCCAGTCGCTCGTCTACCACCACAACAACGTCAACGTCGAGGCGGCGATGGCGTCCAGCTCGTCGCTGCTGCACTGGATGCGCGGCATGCTGCAGGTGCGCCGTCACCACCCGGTGATGGGCATGGGCACCTTCACCGTCATGCCGAGCGACAACGACGCGATCCTCGCCTTCCTGCGCGAGGTCACCGAGGCCGAGGCGGACGAGGACACCCCCGCCGAGACCGTCCTGTGCGTCAACAACCTGTCGCCGCGCCCCCAGGGCACCAGGATCCAGCTGCCCAGCGCGTATGCCGGAGCCCAGGTGCAGGACCTGTTCGGCGGCAGCGGCTTCGTCTCCGTGGACGAGCGGGCACGCTTCACGGTGACCATGGGTTCGCGAGACTTCTTCTGGCTCAAGCTGGTCCGCAAGACCGGGAACGAGGACTGAGATGGCAGGCACGTGCAAGATCGAGGCCGGAGCCACGCTGGAGCCGACCAAGCTCGAGGCCCTGCAGGCGTGGATCGGCGAGCAGCGGTGGTTCATCGGCAAGGGCTCCGAGGACGGTCCCCAGCTCGCGCGGGTCGGTGGCTACCGCTTCCAGGACCCCGAGGGCGAGGTCGGCATCGAGACGCTGCTGGTCCGCGACACCGCGGCCGAGCCTCCCGTGCTCTACCAGGTGCCCCTCACCTATCGCGCGACGCCCCTCGAGGGCGGTGAGCACGCGCTCGTCGGCACGATGGAGCACTCGGTGCTCGGCCCGCGCTACGTCTACGACGCGCCGCACGACCCCGCCTACGTCGCCGAGCTCGTCCGCACCATCGTCGAGGGAGACACCGAGGCCACCCCGGACCACGGCAAGGTCGACGCCGGCGCGCAGGGCAGCCCCGTCGACGGGGTCGGGCGCGTCGCCATACGCAGCGCCAAGGTGCTGTCCGGCGAGCAGTCCAACACCTCGATCATCGTCACCGCGGACGACGCGGACGGTGCCCCGGCACCGTTGATCGTCAAGGTGTTCCGCGTGCTGTCGGCCGGCGACAACCCCGACGTCACGGTGCAGACCGCCCTGGCCGAGGCCGGCTCGACGCTGGTCCCGAGGCCCCTCGGCTCGCTGCGCGGGCGCTGGACCGACAACGGGCACGACGTCCGCGGCCACCTCGCGTTCGCCCAGGAGTTCCTGCCCGACGTCCGCGACGCCTGGCGCGTCGCGCTCGAGGCCGCCAGCACCGGCACGGACTTCACCGAGCGCGCCCGCGCCCTCGGCGTCGCCACCGGCGAGGTGCACCGCACGCTCGCCGAGGCGATGGAGACCGCCGAGGCCACCGACGAGGACCACCGCACCCTGGCGCTGTCGATGCGCAGCCGCTGGGTCCTGGCCGCCGAGGCCCACCCGCCGCTGCGCGAGCAGGAGGCCGAGGTCGACGCGATCCTCGCCGCCGCCCGCGACGCCGACTGGCCGCTGCTGCAGCGCATCCACGGCGACTACCACCTCGGGCAGGTCCTCGACGTGCCCGGGCGCGGCTGGGTGCTGCTGGACTTCGAGGGCGAGCCCCTGCGCCCGCTCGCCGAGCGCACCGTCCCCGACCTGGCCGTCCGCGACGTGGCTGGCATGCTCCGGTCCTTCGACTACGCGGCCGGCTCGGTCGCGCAGGAGGACGCGAGCCGCTCCGAGAGCGCCGCCGCCTGGGCGCACGCCGCCCGCGAGGCCTTCCTCGACGGCTACGCCGACGCCACCGGGCGCGACCCCCGCCACGAGCCCGAGGTGCTGCGCGCCATGGAGCTCGACAAGGCCCTGTACGAAGTGGTCTACGAGGCACGCAACCGTCCCTCGTGGCTCCCCATCCCCACCGGCGCCGTCGAGCGCCTGGTGGCTGCAGCGAAGGGAACAACGATGAAGGACCACGACGCACCCCGCACCGACGAGTCGGCCGACAGCGCCAGCGCGACCAGCACCCCCAGCACCCCCAGCACCCCCAGCACCCCCCGGACGGCCGCTCCCTCGGCCGACGCCGCACCAACCGGCTCCGGCAGCACGCGCCGCGAGAAGCCGACGCAGGAGAGCGACGGCGGCGACCGGTCGTCGCGGCTGCTCGGTGCGGTCTCCGGCGTCGTGGGCGCCGTCGGCGCAGCCGTGGCCTCGCAGGTCGGCGAGGCGGCGCGCAACGCCGCGGGCTCCGCCGCCCAGGAGGTCCGCTCCCGCGCCGCGGCAGCCATGTCCACCGACAGCACCGCGTCCACCGAGGCCAGGCCGTCCACGGAGACCGGCGCGTCCACGGAGACCAGCACGTCCACCCAGGCCGCCGCACCCGCGCGGTCCGTGACGCCGACCGGCCCCCGTCCGGTGCCGGTGCACACGGACGAGATCAACCGGCTCGTCCACGGTCACCACCACGACCCGCACTCGGTCCTCGGGCCGCACCAGGGCGAGGGCGTCGTCACCGTGCGCACCTTCAAGCCGCGGGCCGCGACGGTCGACCTCGTCCTCGACGGCCGGGTCGTCCCCTTCCAGCACGAGCACGAGGGTGTCTGGACCGCCACCATCGAGGCCGACCAGGTGCCCGACTACCGCGTGGCGGTGGACTACGGCGACGGGTTCAAGCACACGGTCGACGACCCCTACCGCTTCTGGCCGACCCTCGGCGAGGTCGACATCCACCTCATCTCCGAGGGACGCCACGAGCAGCTGTGGGACGTCCTGGGCTCGCACGTCCGGTCCTACGACGGCCCGCTCGGCACGACGCGGGGCACCAGCTTCGCCGTCTGGGCGCCCAACGCCCGCACCGTCCGCGTCGCCGGCGACTTCAACACGTGGGACTCCCAGGGCCACCCGATGCGGTCGCTCGGTGGCTCGGGCCTGTGGGAGCTGTTCATCCCCGGCGTGGAGCCCGGCACCCGCTACAAGTACGAGATCCTCGGCAAGGACGGCCAGTGGCGCGCCAAGGCCGACCCGATGGCGCGGCGCACCGAGATCCCGCCGGCCACCGCGTCGGTCGTCGACGAGTCGACCTACCGCTGGTCCGACGAGGCCTGGATCACCGAGCGCGACGCCACGCAGCGCCACGAGCAGCCCATGAGCATCTACGAGGTCCACCTGGGCTCGTGGCGGCTGGGGCTGTCCTACACCGAGCTCGCGGACCAGCTCGTCGCCTACGTCAACGACCTCGGCTTCACCCACGTGGAGTTCCTCCCCGTCGCCGAGCACCCCTACGGCCCGTCCTGGGGCTACCAGGTCACCGGCTACTACGCCCCGACCTCGCGCTTCGGCTCGCCCGACGAGTTCCGCCACCTCGTGGACGCGCTGCACCAGGCCGGTGTCGGCGTCATCCTCGACTGGGTCCCGGCGCACTTCCCGAAGGACGCCTTCGCCCTGGCGAAGTTCGACGGCGAGGCGCTCTACGAGCACCCGGACCCCCGCCGCGGCGACCAGCCCGACTGGGGCACCCACGTGTTCGACTTCGGTCGTCCGCAGGTGCGCAACTTCCTCGTCGCCAACGCGCTCTACTGGCTCGAGGAGTTCCACATCGACGGCCTGCGGGTCGACGCGGTGGCGTCGATGCTCTACCTCGACTACTCCCGCAACGAGGGCGAGTGGCTGCCCAACCAGTACGGCGGCCGGGAGAACCTCGACGCCGTGCAGCTCCTGCAGGAGACCAACGCGACGGTCTACAAGCACCACCCGGGCGCGATGGTCATCGCCGAGGAGTCCACGTCCTGGCCGGGCGTCACCCGACCCACCGAGATCGGCGGCCTGGGCTTCGGCTTCAAGTGGAACATGGGCTGGATGCACGACACACTCGACTACGTCGAGCACGAGGCCATCTACCGGCAGTACCACCACGGCGAGATGACCTTCGGCATGGTCTACGCGTTCAGCGAGAACTTCGTGCTGCCGATCTCGCACGACGAGGTCGTCTACGGGAAGGGCTCCCTGCTCCGCAAGATGCCCGGCGACCGCTGGCAGCAGCTCGCCAACCTGCGCGCCTACCTCGGCTTCATGTGGGCCCACCCCGGCAAGAAGCTGCTGTTCATGGGTCAGGAGTTCGCGCAGGAGGCCGAGTGGGCCGACGCGCGGAGCCTGGACTGGTGGCTCCTGGACCAGCCGTGGCACCTCGCCGTGCACCAGATGGTCAAGTCGATGAACGGCACCTACCGCGAGTCGCCCGCCCTGTGGCAGCTCGACACGTCCGGCGAGGGCTTCCGCTGGGTCGACGCCAACGACGCCCAGGGCAACGTGTTCTCGTTCCTGCGCTACGGCAAGGACGAGGGCGAGGGCCGTCCCGCGGTGGCCTGCGTGTCCAACTTCTCGGGCGGTCCGCACCACCAGTACCGCATCGGCCTGCCCCACCCGGGCGTCTGGCGCGAGGTGCTCAACACCGACGCGACCGAGTGGGCCGGCTCCGGGGTCGGCAACCTCGGCCAGGTCGTCGCTGAGGAGATCCCCTGGCACGGGCTCCCCTACTCCGCCGAGATCACGGTGCCGCCGCTCGCCACGGTGTGGTTCAGCGCGGAGACCCCCGTCCCGGCCGAGCCCACGGCGGTGCTGCGGCAGGAGCGCCCCGAGCTGACCTCGACGTCGGCCTCGACCTTGGCCTCAACCTCGACCTCGGCCTCGGCCTCGGCCTCGACATCGACCGAGATCGGTGCCGACGCGGCCTCGCGGCCCGAGCTGGGCGCCACCCCGGACGAGACGCAGGTCTGACAACGCGCGGTCACGGCATACGACCGGAGGGGCCCCACCAGCACGGTGGGGCCCCTCCCGCATGCTCAAGGCCGACAGGGGCGGCCGCGCACTCGCGCATGGTCATGCGAACTGGTGAGTAACAAGGTCGAGGCAAGGAGGCCTACCGGCGGGTAGCCTCACGGCACCTCACCCCTCCCGACAGGAGACACCGTTGTCCTCTGCCCTGCCCCGCCGTCGCACCGCCGCGACCGCCGTCCTCGCCGTCACCCTCCTCGCCATCGCCCCGGCGATCGCCTCGGCGGACGAGCACGCGATCCCCGGCACCGCCGGCGCCAGCACCCTGAGCGACTCCCCCGAGCCCGCTCGTCCCGCGTTCTACGAGCCGCCCGCCCAGATCCCCAGCACGCCCGGCACCATCATCCGCACGGAGAAGGCCGACAACGTCCTCGACCCCCTGGACGCCTCCTCCCTCACCTTCGACGCCCGCCGCGTCATGTACTCCTCCAAGGACCGCGAGGGCCGCTCGATCGCCGTCACCGGCGTGATGGTCTCGCCCAAGACCCCCTGGATCGGTCCGGGCAAACGGCCCATCATCAGCTACGCCGCCGGCACCCAGGGCATGGGCGACTCCTGCGCCCCCTCCCGCCAGCTCAAGGCGATGTCGGAGTACGAGACGCTGTTCTTCAAGGACTTGCTCTTCCGCGGCTACACGGTCGCCCTGACCGACTACCAGGGGCTCGGGACCCCTGGCACGCACACCTACATGGTGCGCGAGGCCCAGGGTCACGCGGTGCTCGACATGGCGCGCGCGGCGCAGCGGGCGGGCTTCCCCGGCACCGATACCTCCACCCCGATCGGCCTCACCGGCTACTCCCAGGGCGGCGGCGCCGTGGCGGCGGCCGCCGAGCTGGCCGCGTCCTACGCCCCTGAGCTCACGGTCAAGGGCACCGTCGCCGGTGCGCCCCCCGCCGACCTGTCCAGCGCGGTCCCCGCCAAGATCGACGGGACGCTCTACTCCGCGTTCGAGCTCTACGCGACGGCCGGCCTGTTCGCGGCCTACCACGTCGACCCGGCCTCGATCCTCAACGACAAGGGCGTGGCCCTGCTGCCCAAGGTCGAGCAGAACTGCGTCACCGGGCTGTTCGACCTGGCGTTCGTCAAGAGCGCGACCCTCACCAAGGACGGGCTGCCGTTCACGTCCTCCTTCGGCGAGGAGCCGCTGCGAAGCATCCTGGCGGACAACCGGATCGGCAACCGCAAGCCCAACGCCCCGGTGATGATCACGCACTCCGTGTCCGACGACGTCATCCCCTACCCCGTCGGCAAGCAGCTGGCCAAGGACTGGTGCGCCAAGGGCGCCAACGTGTCCTTCCGCCCGCTGCTCGCCCCGGCGCACGTCGGTGGGATCCTCAGCACCTCGGCGCTCGCCCTCCCGTTCTTCGAGGCGAGGTTCGGGGGCCTGCCGCAGGTCAGCACCTGCGCGGTCCTGTGACGGGCCAGCACCTGACCAGCACCTGACCAGCACCTGACCGTATGCCGTCCGCCGCCGTCACCCCGCGTGACGGCGGCGGGCGGCATACGGCTCTCACCGCGCCCGGATGCCCGGGTGCGGCATCCCTGCCAGGATAGGAACCATGACCGCCAACCGTGCAGGACAGCCCGCCGAGCCCCGTGACCTGGTGGACGTGGCCCACCTCGTGACCGCCTACTACACCGGCAAGCCGGACCCCGACGACATCGACCAGCAGGTCGCGTTCGGGACGTCGGGGCACCGCGGGAGCAGCCTGCGGACCGCGTTCAACGAGGACCACATCCTGGCGACGACGCAGGCGATCGTGGACTACCGCACCGAGCAGGGCTTCGACGGCCCGTTGTTCATCGGGCGCGACACGCACGGCCTGTCCGAGCCGGCCTGGGCGTCGGCGCTGGAGGTCCTCGTGGCCAACGACGTGCACGTGATGGTGGACGCGGAGGACCGCTACACCCCAACCCCGGCGGTCTCGCACGCCATCCTGCGGGCCAACCAGGGCAAGATCTCGGGCGTCGACGACCTGCCCGCCGACAGCGGCCTCGCCGACGGCATCGTCGTCACCCCCTCGCACAACCCGCCGAGCGACGGTGGCTTCAAGTACAACCCGCCGCACGGCGGGCCCGCCGACACCGACGCGACGGGCTGGATCGCCAAGCGGGCCAACCACTACATCAAGGCCGGGCTCGAGGGCGTCAAGCGCGTGCCGTTCGCCGAGGCCCGGGCCGCGTGCGAGCCCTACGAGTTCAAGCGCATCTACGTCGAGGACCTCGCCAACGTCATCGACCTGGCCGCGATCAAGGAGGCGGGCGTCCGCATCGGCGCGGACCCGCTCGGCGGCGCGGCGGTCGACTACTGGGGCGCCATCGGTGAGCACTACGGCCTCGACCTGACCGTGGTGAACCCGCTCGTCGACCCGACCTGGCGGTTCATGACGCTCGACTGGGACGAGAAGATCCGGATGGACTGCTCCTCCCCCTCCGCGATGGCCTCGCTCATCGCGCAGAAGGACAACTATGACATCGCGACCGGCAACGACGCGGACTCCGACCGGCACGGCGTCGTCACGCCGGACGGCGGCCTGATGAACCCCAACCACTACCTCGCCGTGGCGATCCAGTACCTCTACGGCGGCGGCCGACCCGACTGGCCCGCCGACGGGTTCATCGGCAAGACGCTGGTCTCGTCGTCGATGATCGACCGCGTCGCGGCCGACCTCGGGCGGCGGCTCGTCGAGGTGCCGGTGGGCTTCAAGTGGTTCGTGCCCGGGCTGCTCGACGGCTCCGGGCCGTTCGGCGGCGAGGAGTCGGCGGGCGCGTCCTTCCTGCGCTTCGACGGGTCCGTGTGGTCGACCGACAAGGACGGCATCATCCTGGCGCTCCTCGCGAGCGAGATCCAGGCCAAGACCGGGACGTCCCCCTCGCAGCACTACGCCGAGCTCGTGGCCCGCCACGGCGACCCGGCCTACGCCCGCGTCGACGCCCCGGCCAACCGCGAGCAGAAGGCCAACCTCAAGGCGCTGTCCCCCTCGGACGTCGCCGCGGAGTCCCTTGCGGGAGAGCCGATCACGGCCAAGCTGACGGAGGCGCCGGGCAACGGCGCGGCGATCGGCGGCCTCAAGGTGACGACGGAGTCCGCGTGGTTCGCGGCCCGCCCGTCCGGCACCGAGGACGTCTACAAGATCTACGCCGAGTCCTTCAAGGGGCCGGAGCACCTCGCGCAGGTCCAGGAGGAGGCGCGGGCGGTCGTCTCCGCCGCCCTGGGACAGTGACCGGCGGCCGACGGCGGTCCTGACCGTATGCCGGAGCCCGGCCGCGTCGCGGATCCCCACGAGGCGGCCGGGCTCTCGGCATACCGCGGGGTGCGCGCGAGGTCGTGAGCGCGGGCGGGTGCACCCCCCGCGGCACCACTAGGCTGGCCCCCATGACCTCTGCCGACGATCTCGCCCTCGCCGCCGACCTGGTCCGCTCCGCCGGCACGCTGGCGCTCGAGATGCGCGCCGCGGGCCTTGAGGGGACCCGCAAGACCTCGGTGTCGGACGTCGTCACCGCCGCCGACCACGCGGCGGAGGAGCTCGTGGGTTCGCGGCTGCGGGCCGAGCGCCCCGACGACGGCCTCGTCGGCGAGGAGGGGACGAGCGCCCCGGCCACGAGCGGCCGCAGATGGTTCATCGACCCGGTCGACGGGACCTACAACTTCCTGCACGGCATGACGCACTGGTGCTCCGCGCTCGCCCTCGTGGACGACGAGGGGCCGATCCTCGGTGCCGTCTACCACCCCGAGAGCGACCAGCTCTGGCTGGGGGGCCGCGACCACCCCACGACGTGCAACGGCGTGCCCGTCGGCCCCGTCCGCGACCTGTCGCTCGACCTGGTCAGCGCGGCGACCTACCTGCACCCGACGAGGTTCGGTCGGCCCGAGATGATCGCGCCGTGGGCCGAGGCGACCCGGCTGTGCGCGACGGTCCGCATGCTCGGGTCGGCGTCGGTCGACCTCGCCTGGACCTCCGACAGCCGCGTGGGCGTGTGGTACCAAGCGGACTGCCACCCCTGGGACTGGTATCCCGGCCAGGCGCTCGTGGAGGCCGCCGGCGGCGTGACGCGGCTGGTGCCGGTCGGGGGACACACCTGGCACGTCGCCGGCTCCCCCACCGCGGTCGACCAGGTGGCCGAGGCGATGATCACCTGCCTGCCCCGCGACGAGCGCGAGGCCGCCGCCCGATGAGCTCGCTGCGACTGACGCGTCTCGGCCACCGCGACGCGCTGCTGGTGCTGGCCGCCGGCGACCTGTTCGGCACCCCGCCCACCGAGGAGGGCGCGCGACGATTCCTCGAGATGCCCGGGCACCACCTCGTGCTGGCGATCGAGGGCTACCGGCCGGTCGGGTTCGTCAGCGGGGTCGAGATGGGCCACCCCGACAAGGGCACCGAGATGTTCGTCTACGAGCTGGCCGTGGACCCCGCGCAGCAGCGCCGCGGCATCGCCTCCGCCCTGCTCCGCGAGCTGCAGGCGATCGCGACCGAGCGTGGCTGCAGCGCCCTGTGGACGGTCACGGACACCGACAACGAGGCTGCCCTGGCGACCTATCGCTCGCTGGGCGCCCGGGACTCGAGCGGCAAGACCATGCTGGAGTGGGATGGCGGGCACGCCACCCGCTAACCGCGGACCCGCTCCTCTGAGGCCACCACCTCGATCAGCCCCGCCCCCAGGAGCGCCCGGAGGTGATAGCTCGCGTTGGCCTGGGTGATGTCGAGCTCGCGCGACACCTCGGTGGCGCTGAGCTCGGCCCCGGTCAGGAGCGACAGCATCCGCAGACGCAGCGGATGGGCCACCGCCCGCAGGCGCCGGCGCTCCTCGTCGGTCGCGTCCTGCCCCATCAGCGGAGGGTGAGGCCCTCGGCGGCGAAGTGGTCCCGACCCCGGCGGGTGATCTCGTCGAGCTCGTCGAACAACGCCGCGTCGACCTTGGTGAAGGTGAAGCAGGACTTGCCCTGCATCCTCTTGCGCAGCTCCGGCGACATGTCGGCGACCGTCTCGGGCCGCAGGTAGGCGCACATCAGGTGATAGCTGACATAGCGCTTGCCGAGCCGGACCCCGGCGAAGGAGATCCCGTCGGAGTAGTTGCGGAAGGGCGCGCCGAGCAGCAGGTAGCTGCCGGGGTCGGGCGCCTGCGCCTCCTTGCGACCTCCGTCGCAGTTGGCCTCCGTGACGTTGTCGGTCGTGCGGAACACGTCCTCGTGCACCGACAGTCGACGGACGAGCTCGTCGTAGACCGGCTGCAGGTCGGGCATCGGCGCTCCTGGGTGTGTCGGGGACGTCGTGGGCGGATCTACCTGAGGTAGTCACCTCGACCTGGGGTGCCAACCCCGGCGGACGTGACTACCTGAGGTAGGTCAGAAGAGGGCGGACATGAGGGACGTGCGGCCCTTCTTGACGCGCGGGTCGTCGTTGCCCACGACGTCGAAGAGGGTGATCAGGTGCAGGCGGACCGTCTCGCGGTCGTCGCCGGCCAGCGTGCGCACGAGGTCGACGAGCCGCAGGAAGGCATCCTCCACGTGCCCGCCCATGACGTCGAGGTCGGCCACCAGCAGCTGCGCGCCCACGTCGGACGGGTCGTCGGCCGCGGCCTGGCGGGCGGCCTGCAGGTCGACACCGGTGGTGCGCTCGAGCAGGTCGACCTGGGCCTTGCCCACCTGGGCGTCGCGGTCCTGGGGGTCCTTGGCCAGGGCCTTGTCGTATGCCGCCCGGGCGCCCTCGAAGTCACCGCGCTCGAGGGCGGTGAAGGCCTCCTCGTGCTCCGGCGACATCGGGACCTCGGCGTCGGGGTCGGCCTGCTCCCCCACGTCGACCCGGCCGGTGATGCCGTTGGCGACGGCGACCTTGAGCAGCTCGTCGACGTACTGCTGGATGACGTCCTTGGGCTGGCTGCCGACGAACAGCGGCACGGGCTGGCCCTGGAGCAGGCCGACCGCCATGGGGATCTGCTGCACCTGCAGCGCCTGCGCGAGGCCGGGGTTGCTGTCGACGTCGACCGTCGCGAGCACGAACCGACCACCGCTGGCCTCGGCGACGGCGGCGAAGTCGGCGACGACCTCCTGGCCGCCCCGGGTGGCGCTCCACACGAGCAGGACGGACGGCACGCTGACCGACTGCTGCATGATCTGCTGGATCGTGGCCTCGGTGGCCTCCACCACGACCGGGGAGCCCTGGCGGGCGCCCCCACCCTGGGCGGGGGCGCCGGCGGGCTGCTGGCTGAGTCCGGACAGGTCGACCGCACCACGAGCGGCGGCGTTGGAGAACGGCTGCGACGTCATACGGGCATTGTGTCGCACCCGGTCCGCTGCCGGGTAACCGGACGACGAGCTCGATCTAACCCGAGCGGGATCAGAAGCGAGCAGGCTCGCGGTAGATGCCCCACTCGTCGCGCAGCGCGTCGCAGATCTCTCCCAGCGTCGCCTCGGCGCGGACCGCGTCGAGCATCGCCGGGATCATGTTGTCCGAGGTGCGGGACACCTCGACCATCCGCCGGACGGCGTCGGCCGCGATCTCCTCGTTGCGCCCCGCGCGACGCTGGCCGAGCGCGGCCACCTGCTCGCGCTCCACCTCGTGCGAGACGCGCAGGATGTCGAGCTCGGAGCTGACCGACTCGGTCAGGCAGTTGACGCCGACGATGCGCTTCTGGCCCGACTCGAGCGCCAGCTGGTGGGTGAAGGCCGCGTCCCCGATCTCGGACATGAACCAGCCCTCCTCGATGCCGCGCAGGATGCCGGACGTCATCGGCCACAGACCGCCCTCGGCGACGCCGACGTTGTCGCGGACGACCTCGGCCAGCCTGGCCTTGTCGGAGGACTCGACCGGGACCTTGCCCATCGACAGGATGCGGGTGAAGATCGCCTCCGCCTCGGCCTCGATCGTGTCGGTCAGGGCCTCGACGTACCACGAACCGCCCAGCGGGTCGGCGACATTGGTGATGCCGGTCTCCTCCATGAGCACCTGCTGGGTGCGCAGCGCGATCTCCGCGGACTGCTCGGTCGGGAGGGCGAGGGTCTCGTCGAGCGCGTTGGTGTGCAGCGAGTTGGTGCCGCCCAAGACCGCGGCGAGCGCCTCGACAGCCGTGCGCACGACGTTGTTGTAGGGCTGCTGGGCGGTGAGGGACACCCCGGCCGTCTGCGTGTGGAAGCGCAGCTGCATCGCCTTGTCGGAGGTGGCGCCGTAGACGTCGCGCATCCAGCGCGCCCAGATGCGGCGGGCCGCGCGGAACTTGGCGATCTCCTCGAAGAAGTCGACGTGGGAGTCGAAGAAGAAGGACAGGCCCGGGGCGAACGAGTTGATGTCCAGGCCTCGCGACAGGCCCAGCTCGACGTAGCCGAAGCCGTCGGCGAGGGTGAACGCGAGCTCCTGCGCGGCCGTGGAGCCGGCCTCGCGGATGTGGTAGCCGGAGACCGAGAGCGGCTTGTAGGCCTTGATGTTCTCGTCGCAGTAGGCCATCAGGTCGCCGATGAGGCGCAGGTGCGGCTCGGGGGCGAAGAGCCACTCCTTCTGCGCGATGTACTCCTTGAAGATGTCCGTCTGCAGCGTGCCGTTGAGGGTCGAGATGTCGACGCCCTGGCGCTCGGCGGCCACGAGGTACATGCAGAAGACCGGCACGGCGGGCCCGGAGACCGTCATCGAGGTGGTGGTGTCGCCCATGGGGATGTCGCTGAACAGGACGTCCATGTCGGACGCCGAGTCGATGGCGACGCCGCAGTGGCCGACCTCGCCGAGGCTCATCGGGTCGTCGGAGTCGCGACCCATGAGGGTCGGCATGTCGAAGGCGACCGAGAGGCCACCGCCGCCGCGCGCCAGGATCATCTTGTAGCGCTCGTTGGTCTGCACCGCGTTGCCGAACCCGGCGAACTGGCGGATCGTCCAGCTGCGCCCGCGGTAGCCCGTCGCGTGCAGCCCTCGGGTGTAGGGGAACTCGCCGGGCCAGCCGATGCGGTCCATGCGCTCGTCGGCGGCGGCCTGCTCGTCGGTGGGGCCGTAGACCGGGTCGACCTCGACGCCGGACAGGGTGGTGAAGTCGGCGGTGCGGATGCGGCCCTTGGCCACGGCCTCGTCGTACCGCTCCTGCCACCGGCGACGCCCGTCGCGGCGACGCTCGGGCGAGTCGGCGGCGGGTGCGGCGGAGGCGCTGCGCTGGGTCTCCTGGATGGTCATGGACCACAATTTACTAGGACGTCCTAGTAAATGTCACCAGGCTGGCGTCGCCGATCGCGTCAGGCGCCTCGGGCCCCTCTCGAAGCCCGGGGTCTCACGAGGTGAAGTCGCCGCCGGCCACCCGCACGCGCCGCAGCAGGGCGAACAGCTGCTCGTGCTCGTGCGTCGTCAGCACGTCCAGCCCGAAGTCCAGCTCGTGCAGGTCCTGCGTCGCCGCCTCCATCACCGCGCGGCCCTCGTCGGTGATCTGGGCGAGCGTGCCGCGACCGTCCGCCGGGTTGGGCACCCGCCGCACGAATCCCTGCGCCTCGAGCCGCTGGACGATGCTCGTGGCGCTGGTGGGGTGGACCATGAGCCGCTCCCCGATGACGCTCATCGGCAGCCCGCTGTCGCGGCCGAAGGTCAGCAGCACCAGCGCCTCGTAGCGCGCGAAGGTCAGCCCGTGCTGCGCGCACGCCTGGTCGAAGGCCGTCGTGAGCATCTGCGCCACCCGCAGCAGGCTCGTGGCCGTCGCCATCTGCCGGGACGGCGCGGCCTCGCCCCAACGTTCGCGCCACGAGCTCTCGGCGCGGGCGATCGGGTCGAACGGCAGGTTGAGGGGGGCGGTCACCTGGGCAGGATAGAGGGCCGTATGCCGCAGCGCCCGGCGTTCGGCGGGGTCAGCCCCTCGCGCGGCGCTGCACCAGGACGAGGCCGACGAGGGCGAGCGCCGTGCCGAGGCCCGGCACCCAGAACCTCAGGCCGTAGGTCGTCGGCCCCTCGTGCGACACCGCCGTGCCCGTCAGCAGGCCGGTGTGGGCCTTGATCCGCAGGTCGTCCGAGGGGCCCAGCGGCGTGTCGTCGTCGGCCGAGCAGTCGACGTCCGTCTCCCGGAGCGTGGCGTCCGTGGGGTCCACCCAGGTCACGCGGCACCGGTCGCCGCCCTGCACGGCCACGACGGAGGAGTCCACGTCGTGGCTGGTGATCCAGGCTCCCCAGCCGAGCATGCCCGCCACCATCGCGAGCACCCCGACCGCGACGAGCCCCTCGGGCAGGTGGGAGCGGTGCCGCCGCCAGGACAGGACCAGCGCCGCGAGCACGGCCAGGCCGACGAGCAGCGCCAGCACCACGAGGATGTCGGTCATCGAGACCCGCCCTCGCGCGGCTCGCGGTAGTCCGTGGGGTCGAGCCCGCCGTCCCGCGCGACGTGGGTCTCCACGCCGGGAACCGTGTCGGTGTTGTGGGCGCTGACGGTGCGCCACCCGTCCTGGCCGCGGCGTCCGACGAGGGTCAGCACGCCGCGACGCTCGCCGGCCGGCTCCCCCGCCGGCGAGAGCTGACCGGTCAACGACCACTGCGCCACGACCACGGCGACCTCGCCGAGGCGGCGGACGCGACGACGGCGGAGCGTCATACGGCTCTGCCCGAAGATCCGCTCGAAGCCGTAGGCGTGCGCTCCCCTGATCCCCGCCCGGTCGCGCCACCACAGCCCCACGACGTTGACGAAGTCCGCGTCGGCGGTGAACAGGTCTGCCAGGGCGTCGGGGTCGTGGTCGTTCCAGGCCTCGACGAACGCGTCAGCCAGCTGCTCGGGCTCGGCGATCACGAGGGGCGGTCGGCGAGCTTGGCCTCGAGGCGCTCCAGCTTGCCGTCGAGCTCGCCCGTCCGGCCCGGGCGCAGGTCGGCCTTGAGGACGAGGCTGACGCGGGGGCTGTGCTCGGCGCAGGCGTCGCACGCGCGCTTGATCACCGCCATGCACTCGTCCCACTCGCCCTCGATCGTGGTGAACATCGCGTCCGTGCGATGGGGCAGGCCAGAGTCGCGGACCACCGCGATGACGTCGGCGACCGCGTCGGAGACCGAGCCGGTCTCGTCGGCGGCGGTGGCGGGAGCGATCGAGAAGGCGAAGAGCATGCCTCGATCCTAGGACGAGGCCTCAGCGCGCCTGGTCGGGGGTGCGTTCGTGGGCGCGGTCGATGCTGCGGTCGTCGGCGGGGACGATGGCGTCGGGCCGGCCCGACCCGTCCGGCCCGTCCACCGGCGCCACGAGCTGCCACACGACGCAGAGCACCAGCAGGACCGCGGCACCCGCCGCGATGCCTGACGTGAGCATGTAGTAGAGCAAGGCGTGGGTCCCCATGTAGGGGCCCACCGTGATCATCGTGCGGACCGCGAGCGCCGCCGCGACGATGACGGGGGCGCGCACGATCCACGGGGCCAGGTCGGGTCGCAGCCGGGGCGTGCGATGCACCCGCCGGTCCCGCAGCTCGCGCCACATCACCCACGCGATCGCGACCAGGCCGAGGACGGAGAAGGCGTACATGAGCCACCGGCTCATCGGGATGCCCGCGACGACCTGGACGAGGAAGGGCACCCGGTTCGTCGTCCAGCTCGGCTCGTGCGTGAACTGGTCCCAGCCCAGGTGACCCAGGTTGGCGAGCAGCACCGCGAGCGGGACCGACCACCACGCGGAGCGAGGGAGGGCGCGGCGGCGGCGCAGCCGGTCCCGCAGGGCGTCAGGGGCGGCGTCACGCAGCGGCTCGGCGAGCAGGTAGGTCCAGGCGACGACCATCAGGATGCCGACGGGCAGGTCGAACACCGCGAGACCGAACCAGGTGTGCGTCCACGAGTGCCCCTCGTCACGGCTGCCCAGCAACCCGCCGGGGACGTAGAGCGGCACGTCGGGAGACAGCGATCCGGCCACCAGCGCGGTCAGCGGCAGGCCACTGCGGCGCAGCGGGAGCACCAGAGCGGGGTGGGCGAGGGTGAAGGGCACCTCACCACTGTACGCAACCGTGGGTGGGCATCGTGTGACGAATCGGACATCGTGACGGGGGCCCGTGGATCGGCATACGGCACAACGAAACTGCTGGTGACCTCGGACGAGAACCCGTCCGACCCCGGTCGGCTGTGGCCGATTGGCTCGGGCCAGGTCACGTCACGTCAGGTCGCCGATGACTTGGTCGGCCGCGGCGTAGGGGTCGCTCAGGCCGTCGACCACGGCCGCGGCCAGGGCCTCCATGCCGTGGTCGCCACGCAGGTCACCCATGCGCTCGCGCAGGCCCTTGATGACGATCGACTCGATCTCGTCGGTCGCCCGCTTGAGGCGTCGCTGGCGCAGGACGCCCTTGTCGGTCATCCACGCGACGTGCTTGTCGAGCGCCTCGACGACCTCGTCGACGCCCTCGTGCTTGTGGGCGACGGTCTTGATGACCGGTGGCCGCCACAGCCCGGCCTCGGTGCGGTCGCCGAGCGAGATCATGTGGCGGATGTCGCGCACCGTGTTGTCGGCGCCGTCGCGGTCGGCCTTGTTGACCACGAAGACGTCGCCGATCTCGAGGATCCCGGCCTTGGCGGCCTGGATGCCGTCGCCCATCCCCGGCGCCAGCAGGACGATCGTCGTGTCGGCCAGCCCCACGACCTCGACCTCGCTCTGCCCGACGCCGACGGTCTCGACGAGGATCACGTCGCAGCCCGCGGCGTCGAGGACCCGCAACGCCTGCGGCGTGGTCCAGGACAGGCCGCCGAGGTGACCGCGGGAGGCCATCGAGCGGATGTAGACCTGCGGGTCGAGCACGTGGTCGGCCATGCGGATGCGGTCGCCGAGGAGCGCGCCGCCGGAGAACGGCGACGACGGGTCCACGGCGAGGACCCCGACGCGCAGGTCCCGCTGGCGCAGCGCGGTGACGAGCGCGTTGGTGGAGGTCGACTTGCCGACGCCCGGGGAGCCGGTGATCCCGATGACGTGGGCGTGCCCGGTGTGGGGCGCGAGCGCCGCCATCACCTCGCGCAGCGCCGGATGGGCGTCCTCCACCATCGAGATGAGGCGGGCGACCGCGCGGGGGCGGCCGGCGCGGGCCTGCTCGACGAGGGACGGGATGTCGACCTGGCGGGACACGGTTGTCAGCTCCTCCTGCGTGGTGCGCCGCTCGTGCTGGCGAGCGGCGTGGTCGTACCTACCGGGGGCGAAGGCATCAGCCTGCGGTGCGAAGGCCGGTCGATGCCTCTGCCCCCGGTGGGTCTGCTACTGGGCGACCTTGATGATCAGCGCGTCACCCTGGCCGCCGCCACCGCACAGCGCGGCCACGCCGGTGCCGCCGCCGCGGCGTCCCAGCTCCAGGGCGAGGTGCAGCACGATGCGGGCGCCGGACATGCCGAGCGGGTGGCCGAGCGCGATCGCGCCGCCGTCGACGTTGACCTTGTCGGCGTCCACGCCGAGCTCGCGCGTCGAGGCGATCCCGACGGCCGCGAAGGCCTCGTTGATCTCGATCAGGTCGAGGTCGGTGGGGGCGATGCCCTCCTTGCGGCAGGCGGCGGCGATCGCGTTGGCGGGCTGCTGCTGCAGGGACGAGTCGGGGCCGGCGACGTTGCCGTGCGCGCCGATCTCGGCGATCCAGGTGAGGCCGAGCTCCTCGGCCTTGGCCTTGCTCATGACGACCACGGCGGCGGCGCCGTCGGAGATCTGCGAGGCCGTGCCGGCGGTGATCGTGCCGTCCTTGGTGAAGGCCGGACGCAGCTTGCCGAGGGACTCCGTCGTCGTGTCGCCGCGCACGCCCTCGTCGGTGCGGAACTCGATCGGGTCGCCCTTGCGCTGCGGGATCGTGACGGGCACGACCTCTTCGTCATACCGACCGGCCTCCCACGCGGCCGCGGCCAGCTGGTGCGAGCGCGCGGCGAACGCGTCCTGCTCCTCGCGGGACACCGCCAGGTCGCCGGAGTTCTCCGCCTCGGTCAGCAGGCCCATCGGCTGCTCGGTGAAGACGTCCCACAGGCCGTCGACCACCATCGAGTCGGCCAGGGTGGCGTCGCCGTACTTGAAGCCGTCGCGCGACTTGGCGAGCAGGTGAGGCGCGTTGGTCATCGACTCCTGGCCGCCGGCCACGATCACGTCGAACTCCCCCGCGCGGATCAGCTGGTCGGCCAGGGCGATCGCGTCGAGCCCGGACAGGCACACCTTGTTGACCGTCACGGCGGGGACGCTCATCGGGATGCCGGCCTTGACGGCGGCCTGGCGGGCGGGGATCTGACCGACGCCGGCGCCCAGGACCTGGCCCATGATGACGTACTCGACCTGGTCGGGCGCCACGCCGGACTTGTCGAGCGCACCCTTGATGGCGACGGCGCCGAGGTCGGCCCCGGAGAACCCCTTGAGGGAGCCCATGAGCCGGCCCATCGGGGTCCGGGCGCCGGCCACGATGACGGACGGACTGGCAGTTGCGGACATTGAGAGGCCTCCAGCAGCGGTGGTGGGTCAGGCTCGTGCCCGCCCACCTTATCCAGGTCCCGGCGCCTCGCTCTGCGGAGGGTGACGGGCGTCGCGTCGTGCGGGGACGTGAGCCTCGTCATACCGCGCCGCCGGTCGGCCCCCGGGTGAGTGGCCGCAGACCCCCGGTCCTAGGCTGGAGGCATGGCTGACAACACGCTGCAGGGACTGTTCACGCACATCGACCACGTCGGCATCGCGGTCCGCGACCTCGACGAGGCCATCGAGTTCTACGAGACGAAGTACGGCATGACGATGGCCCACCGCGAGGTCAACGAGGAGCAGGGCGTCGCCGAGGCGATGATGGCGGTCGGCGACTCGACCTCCCACATCCAGCTGCTCGCCCCCCTCAACGAGCAGAGCACGATCGCCAAGTTCATCGACAAGTCCGGCGTCGGCATGCAGCAGATGGCCTACCGCGTCGAGTCCATCGACGACGTGTGCGCGACCCTCAAGGAGCGCGGCCTGCGCCTGCTCTACCCCGAGCCCAAGCGCGGGACGGCCGGGTCGCGCATCAACTTCATCCACCCCAAGGACGCCGGTGGCGTGCTGGTCGAGCTCGTCGAGCCCGCGCCGGGTGGCATGCACTGACCTCAGGCCCCGGCCGTATGCCGGGAGCGCCCGGCCCCACGCGGGGTCGGGCGCGCCCGCGTCCTGGCCCCAGCCCCCCTGTCCTGACCCGCCTGTCCTGACCCGCCTGTCCTGACCCGCCTGTCCTGACCCGCCTGTCCTGACCCGCCCCGCCCGTGGCGGGGAGCAGCCCCCGTGGCGTTGAGCGGCGACCGTGGCGTTGAGCGGCGACCGTGGCGTGCTGCGGCTCGCCACCTACGCTGCTGGGCACCTCCGACACCGGGAGGTGCCACCTGCGCGACATCATGAGCACGACAATCCGTGAGATCCCCCGGCCAACGCCCGCCGGAACCCGTCAGAAGGGCCCGTCGTCCACAGCGCGACGCGTTGCGGAACGCCCCATCCACAGGAGCAGCCGGGACCCTGGTCGCGAATGGGCCACGCAGACATCCTCAGTCCATGTCGATCCCCCCAGCCCTGCTCGCCCGTGAGTTCTTCTCGCGCGAGGACGCCCTCGCCTCCGGCGTCACCGACTCCGATCTCCGCAGCGCGGTCAAGGCCGGCACGATCACCCGGGTGCGACGAGGCTGGTACACCGCCGAGGACCTCCCGTGGCCACGGGACCACCACCGGGTGGACACACGCATCGAGATGCACCTCCACCCACATCAACGTGCGAGCCACCACAGCGCTCTGATCCATCTCGGCCTCCCGGTGCACGAGCCGGACCTGTCCACGATCCACATGCGATGGAGGACCTCGGGGTGCCCGCGTGAGAGTCGCGGACGCGTCTATGTCCACGAAGCCCTGCTGCTCGACTCCGGGTGCAGGGTCGCTCGGGCCGTCATGGAGACCGCCCTGCTGGACCCCGAGTCCGCCCTCATGGCGGCCGACGAGGCGGTGCGCACGGGCCGGACGACGGCGAACGACCTCGCCGTGTGGGCTCAGCGGCTCGCGTTCGAGCGAGGCGGATCAGGAGTGATGCTCGTGCACCGGCTGGCGGACGGCCGACGCGAGTCACCCGGGGAGTCACGTTCCGCTCTGGCGCTGCACCACCTCGGCTACGCGACGACGCCGCAGGTCCCGGTGACCGGTCGTCTGAAGCGCTACCGCGTGGACGGGGCCATCGACGGCGAGTGGGTCTGCTTCGAGTACGACGGGCGCGGGAAGTATGCCGACCCGGTGTCAGGCCGTGTGCTGCCCAGCGAGAAGGTGCGTGAGGACGACATCCGCGATCAGGGGTGGGAGGTCGTCCGCATCACCAACGAGCTGCTCGACGACCCCGCGCTGCTGCGCCGGAAGGTCGAGGGGGCACGCCTGCGGGCCCGGCGGCGTCACGGGATGAACCGGAGGGTCGCGGCAGCCTGACTTCTTCTATGGCGGAGCGCCCGCCCCACACGGGGTCGGGCGCTCGCCCGTGCCGAGGCACCACCGGCCCCCGCGGCAACCACCCGCCCCCGTGGCCGCCACCCGCCCCCGTGGCGTGCTGCAACACACCACCGGGACTGGCCGGCACCACGGGGGATGGCGGAGCCCACCACGCAGAACCCCGCCGGACTCTGCGGGGGCGCGTCCGGGGCGCCCCCCGGCCGCCACCAGCCCCGTGGCAACCACCCGCCCCCGTGGCCGCCACCAGCCCCCGTGGCGTGCTGCAACACACCACCGGGACTGGCCGGCACCACGGAGGATGGCGGAGCCGGGGCGTGGTCGGCGGGGTCAGCGGATGCGGCCGGAGCGCACGAGCTCGCCCACCGGCACGGAGCTCAGCCCTCGCGCGGCCAGGGCCTCCAGCAGGTGCGGCAGCGCCTCCACCGTCTGGTCGCGGGGGTACTCCTGGGCCCAGCGTCCCTCCACCCGGCCACCGTCGTGCGCCAGGACCACCGCGCCGGGGTCGAGCGCCTCGCCCAGGCCGGTGCCCCCGACGCGCGCGCCGTCGTGCAGGCACGCCTCGAGGCAGGAGCTCCAGAAGGCCTGACGCTCCCCCAGCGACCGGGCGACCTCGGCCACCGACGTGCTGGTGCGGCCCACGGGCGGGCGCAGCAGCCGCGCCCCCGCGTCGCCGATGACGCGGCGGCCGCGGGCGATCTGGTCGCGGACCTCGGCGTTCGAGATCTCCGTCAAGTGGGCGTGGTCGTGCGTGTGGTTGGCGACCTCGTGGCCCTCCGCCCGCATGCGCGCGACCAGGTCGGGGTGGGCCGCGGCGTTGGCGCCGACGACGAAGAAGGTGGCGCGCGCGTCATACCGGCGCAGCAGGTCCAGGACCGCGGGGGTGTAGCGCGGGTCCGGCCCGTCGTCGAAGGTGAGCGACAGCACGGGCCGGTGGGTCCGGACATAGCTGACGCAGTCGCGGTCCGCCGCGCGGCGCGACTGCGGCGAGGAGGTGGGTCCGAGGGCGAGCTCGAGCCGGCCGTCGTCCGTCACGGCGAGGCCCGCACCAGAGGCGGCGCACAGCACGGCGCCGGTCAGCGCCGTCCGGCGCGACACGACGAGCGCACCCAGGCCCGACGGCCCGGTCCTCCCCACCCGCATGGTCCCCCGCATCCCCCGAGGCACGAACGACTCCGTCTGCCCCATCGCGCTCGGCTTGCCCGGGCGGTGCGGCCATGCTAACGCCCCTGCCACGTGAGCGACGTCACCCCTGTGTCGGAGGTCTCAGACCCCTATCGCCGTGAGGTGACCCGCCAGTAGCGTCCCTGGTGAGGCGGCACGCAGTGGTGCCCCATGCCCGAGGAGCAGACATGACGAACGACGCCATGACCGCCATCCGCGACGCCATCCTGAGCGGGGACCGGTCGGCCGAGACCTACGCCGGCCTGGCCGTCCCCGAGTCCTACCGGGCCGTCACGGTGCACAAGGACGAGGTCGGCATGTTCGAGGGTCGCGCGAGCCGGGACAAGGACCCCCGCGAGAGCCTGCACCTCGACGAGGTCCCGCTGCCCGAGCTGGCGCCGGGCGAGGCGCTCGTGGCCGTCATGGCGAGCTCGATCAACTACAACACCGTGTGGACCTCGATCTTCGAGCCGGTCCCGACGTTCGGCTTCCTCGAGCGCTACGGCCGCACGAGCGACGCGGGCAAGCGCCACGACCTGCCCTACCACGTCGTCGGGTCGGACCTGTCCGGGATCGTGCTGCGCACCGGACCGGGCGTGCACATCTGGGCCCCCGGCACCGAGGTCGTCGCCCACTGCCTGTCGGTCGAGCTGGAGCACCACGACGGGCACAACGACACGATGCTCGACCCCGAGCAGCGGATCTGGGGCTTCGAGACCAACTTCGGCGGCCTCGCGCAGCTGGCGATCGTCAAGGCCAACCAGCTCATGCCCAAGGCCGAGCACCTCACCTGGGAGGAGGCCGCATCCCCCGGCCTGGTCAACTCCACGGCCTACCGCCAGCTCATCTCGCGCAACGGCGCTGGCATGAAGCTCGGTGACCGCGTGCTCGTCTGGGGCGCCTCGGGCGGCCTCGGGTCCTACGCCACGCAGATGGCCCTGGCCGGTGGCGCGACCCCGATCTGCGTCGTCTCCTCCCCGGAGAAGGCCGAGATCTGCCGCAAGATGGGCGCCGAGCTGGTCATCGACCGCAACGCCGAGGGCTACCGGTTCTGGAAGGACGAGCAGACCCAGGACCCCAAGGAGTGGAAGCGCCTGGGCGCCAAGATCCGAGAGCTGACCAACGGCCACGACCCGGACATCGTCTTCGAGCACCCCGGCCGCGAGACCTTCGGCGCCTCGGTCTACGTCACGCGCAAGGGCGGCACGATCGTGACCTGCGCCTCGACGTCCGGATACATGCACGAGTTCGACAACCGCTACCTGTGGATGAACCTCAAGTCCATCGTCGGCTCGCACTTCGCCAACTACCGCGAGGCCTGGGAGGCCAACTCCCTCATCCGCCGCGGCCTGATCCACCCGACGCTGTCCAAGACCTACACGATGGACGAGGTCGGCCAGGCCGCGCTCGACGTCCACCGCAACGCCCACCAGGGCAAGGTCGGCGTCCTCACCCTCGCCCCCGAGCAGGGCCTCGGGGTGTCCAGGCCCGAGATGCGGGCCGAGCTCCAGTCCGAGATCGACCGGTTCCGCGACGTCTGAGCCGTATGACGAGGGGCCCGGCCGCCCGCGTGTGACCCACGTGGCGGCCGGTCCCCGACATACCCTCGGACCGTGAGGATCCCCCTGGTCGACCGGACGGTCGCGGCACGTCGCCGCTGGCACGCCTATCGCGCCCGCCAGCGCGAGGCCCTGGCCGAGAGCAACCGGATCAGGCGCGACGCCGCCGACCTCCCGGTGGGCGGGGACGCGGGCGAGAGTGTGGGCGGGGACGTGGGCGGGGGCGTGGACACCACGCTGACCGGCGGGACGGTCGAGCCGACGGCGTCAGGGACCGGCGACCCGACCACCACGACGACCACGTCCGGCGCGACACCTTCGGCCCCCACGCGGACGGGCGTCCCGCTGTTCCATCAGTCGCCGTTCACCATCGGCTTCGTCGGCGCCATCGGCGTGCTCGCCGCCGCGACGCTGTGGAGCATGATCGGCGCGCTCAGCCTCACGCTGACCCTGCTGACCGTCGCGTTCTTCCTCACCCTCGCCCTCGACCCGCTGGTCCAGCGCCTCGTCACGGGTGGGCTGCGCCGAGGCGCCGCGGTCGGCATCGTGTTCCTCGGCCTGCTCGTCGTCTTCGCCCTCCTGGCCGGGCTCGTCGTCCCCCCGGTCGTCGAGCAGTCCTCGTCCCTGATCAAGAACGCCCCCGACTACCTCACCCAGCTGCTCGGCCAGCCCTGGGTGCAGAACCTCGACAAGGACTACAACCTCACGGCGCAGGTCCAGCAGCAGCTCACCGAGCGCCTGCGGGACCAGACCTTCCTGTCCACGGTGGCGGGCGGGCTCATCGGGGCGGGGCAGGCGCTCGGCAGCGGCATCTTCCAGACCTTCACTGTCCTGATCCTCACGCTCTACTTCCTCGCCAGCCTGCCCACGACCAAGAAGGCGGCCTACGCCGTCGTCCCGGCCAGCCGTCGCGCGCGGGTCGTCTACCTCTCCGAGGAGATGATGCGGCGGGTCGGCAGCTATGCGATCGGCCAGGTGGGCGTGGCGACGATCAACGGCCTCCTCAGCTGGATCGCCATGCGGATCCTTGACGTCTCGTATGCCGAGGTGCTCGCCGTCACGGTCGCGTTCCTCGGGCTGATCCCCATGGTCGGAGCCACCCTGGGTGGAGCGCTCGTGACCGGCGCCGGCCTGATCCAGAGCCCGCAGACAGGGCTGATCCTGCTCGTCTACTACGTGATCTACCAGCAGGTCGAGAACTACATCATCGTGCCGCGGATCATGCAGCGCACCGTGGCGGTGCCCGGGGCGGTCACGGTGGTCGCGGCCCTCGCCGGCGGCACGCTGCTGGGCATGCTGGGTGCGCTGCTGGCGATCCCGACGGCCGCCGCCCTGCTCCTGCTCTACGAAGAGGTGCTGGTCCCGCGTCAGCGGCGCCTGTGACCTGCTGCTGACCCAGCGTGATGCTTCGTGATGGTGAGCGCCCGGTCCGGTGAACCTTGCGCCGCCCCCCAGCCCCAGCCGCACCCCGGACGCAACCCTGCCATAACGTGAGTGTTGTCGAGAGCGCGAGGGGGAATCGCATGACGGTGGAGAGCACGACTACGCCGATGACAACGCCGGCGACAACGCCGACGACCGTGCCACGACGGCCCTGGGTCAGGTGGCTGCGGACCCACCTCTCGGTGGTGGACCAGCTGCGCGAGGACCGCCAGGCTCACGACGGCGACGTCACGACGCCAGGATTCCAGGCCGTGGCGTCGGCGCGGATCGGCGCCTGGGTGGACGCCGGCGAGGCGCCCCGGTGGGCGCGGGTCCCCGCGGACCTGGTCAGCCGGGCCGGCTATCTGGTGTGCCGCAACGTCTACGGCATCGAGCTGCCTCGGACGGTGACCCTCGGGCGCCGCGTCCGGATCGCGCACCAGAGCGGCATCGTCATCCACCCGCACGCCACGATCGGCGACGACTGCGTCATCCGGCAGAACGTCACGCTCGGGGCCGGCAGCGGCAAGCCCGAGACCTTCCGTCGGCAGGCGCCGCGCATCGGCAACGGCGTCTCCATCGGCGCGGGCTGCGCGATCGTCGGCGGTGTCCGTGTCGGCGACGGGGCCAACCTCGGCCCCAACACCACGATCATGACGAACGTCCCCGAGGGCGCCACCGTCGTGGACCAGCAGCCCCGGGTCCTGCGCATCCCCACGGTCCGCTGATGACCGGGGAGCTGATCACCCGCGCCCGCGGACAGCTAGCCCAGGACGACCTCGCGCGCGGCCTCGCCACCCTGGGGCGGGTGGCCACCGAGACGGACGACCTGGCGACCTGGCTCGCCGCCGACCGCCTCCTCGGGCAGCTGTGGCAGCGGACGGACGGGCACGACGCCCTTCCCGGGCTGCGCCGGACCGTGCGCCTCGCCCTGCTGAGCAGCCACACGAGCGGCCAGCTCGCGGTCGCGATGCGGGTGGCGGCACTCGCGCACGGCATCCGGCTGGAGATCCACGAGACCCCTTACCGGGCGTACGAGGAGCAGGTGCACGATCCCACGTCGGCGCTCTACGCCTTCGGGCCCGAGGTGGTGGCCCTCGTGGTCGACCGCCGTGACCTGCACCTGCCGCCGATCAGCGACGACCCCGCGGCGGACGTCGCCGCCGAGGTCTCCCGCTGGACGCGCCTGTGGCAGGTGCTGCAGGAGCGCACCGGCGCCCGGATCGTGCAGACGACCTTCGTCCCGCCCACCGACGACCCCTACGCGGGCCTGGCCTTCGCGTCGCCGGGGGGCCGCGTCGCGATGATCCGCCGCCTCGGGCTGGAGCTGGCGGACGCCGCCCCCGACGGCGTGCACCTCGTGGATGCCGAGACGGTGGCCGCGCGGGTCGGCGAGGCGCGGTGGCACGACCCGCGCTACTGGTACCACTCCAAGCACGCCGTCGGCCTGGCGGCGCTCCCGACCCTCGCCACCGCGATCCTCGACGTCGCGGCCTCGGCCCTGGGCCTCGGACGCAAGGTCGTCGTGCTGGACCTGGACAACACGTTGTGGGGCGGTGTCGTCGGCGAGGACGGGGTCGGCGGCATCCAGCTCGGATCGGGAGCTGCCGGCGAGGCGTATGCCGACCTGCAGGCCTGGCTCAAGGAGCTCACCCGCCGAGGCCTGCTGCTCGCGGTCGTCAGCAAGAACAACCCCGAGGACGCGCGGGAGCCCTTCGAACGCCACCCGGACATGCGGCTGACCCTGGACGACATCGTCGCCTTCGAGGCCTCCTGGGACGACAAGCCGCTCGCCGTGCAGCGCGTGGCCGCGCACCTGGACCTCGGGCTCGACGCCCTGGTCTTCGTCGACGACAACCCCGTCGAGCGGGAGGCCGTCCGGCAGGCGCTGCCCCTGGTCGGTGTCGTCGAGCTGCCGGCCGCGCCGACCGAGTACCTCCGCACCATCGCTCGGTTCCCGGGGCTGCAGGCCGTCGCCCTGACGCACGAGGACACCCGCCGAACCGCGCAGTACCGCGCCCGCGCGCAGGCCGGCGCGTTCGCCGCGCAGGCCGGCTCTCGGGAGGACTTCCTCGCCGGGCTCGAGCTCGCGGCCACGATCGAGCCGTTGGACGAGGTCAACGCCCAGCGGATCGTGCAGCTCATCGGCAAGACCAACCAGTTCAACCTCACCGGCCGACGTCACTCGGCGGCCGACGTGCAGCGTCTCGCCGGCGTCGACCGGGCCGTCGTGTGGGGGATGCGCGTGCGGGACCGCTTCGACGACCACGGCCTGGTCGCGGCGCTCGTCGCCGTGCCGGACGGGGACGACCTGGTCGTGGACACCTTCGTGATGTCCTGCCGCGTGATCGGGCGCACCGTCGAGCAGAGCCTGCTCGTCGCACTGGCCGAGCACGCCCGCGACGCCGGGTTCGCGCGCCTGCGCGGCGACTTCGTGCCCACCGCAAAGAACACCCCCTCGCGAGACGTCTACCGGTCCAGCGGGTTCACCCGCGACGAGCGTCGTGCCGACGCTGCCGACGCGGGCGTCAGGCCCGACGCTGCCGACGCCGCACCCCGGCCTCAGGACCCGGACGCCCCGCAGACCTGGAGCCTCGACCTCACCCGCCCCCTCCCGCAGCCGCCGACCTATGTCGCCGTCGCGCTGCCTGCCCTGAAGGAGCATCGATGACCGAGCCGACCACCCTCGAGCAGGTCCAGGAGATCTTTCGCGACGTCCTGGCCGATCCCGACCTCACACTGACGCGCGAGACCGTCGCCGACCAGGTGGACGGCTGGGACTCCCTGGCGCACGTGAGCCTGATGTTCAGCGTGGAGAACGCCTTCGGGATCCACCTGTCCGACGCGGAGATGTCGGGGCTGAGCGACGTGGGCGCGCTGGTCGACGTCGTGGACGCCAAGCGCGACTGAGGGGACGTCGCAGGCGCTCAGTCCTCGACGACCTCGCCGTCCCACGTCGTCGGCAGGGGGCCGAAGCCCGGTCGCACCCGCGCGACGATCTCGTCCAGGGCGCGGCGGACGTAGGTCTCCCCCACCCACAGGTGCTTGCACCCGTCGACGCCGACGACCTCGGCCTGCGGCACGACCGAGAACTTCTCCCGCGCCTCGGCGGGCTGCAGGTAGTCGTCGTGCTCCGGCACCAGCGCCACGAGGGGCCGTCCGTCGACCGCCCACTCGCGCAGGTGCTCGGACCCGGTCCAGCGCAGCGGAGGGCTGAGCAGGATCGCGCCCTCGATGGCCGGGTCGAGGCCGTACATCAGGGTCAGGTCCGTGCCGAAGGACCAGCCGACGAGCCAGCGGTGCGGCAGCGGCGGAGTCTCGTGGAACTCGGCGTACTCGATGGCCGCCGCCACGTCGAAGCGCTCCCCCTCGGCGTGCTCGAACTCCCCCTCGCTGGTGCCGCGCGGCGAGCTCGTACCGCGGGTGTTGAAGCGCAGCACGGCGATGTCGGCCAGGGCCGGAAGCCGGTTGGCGGCCTTCTTGTAGACGTGGCTGTCCATGAAGCCGCCGTGGGTCGGCAGGGGGTGCAGCGTCACCAGGGTCGCCACGGGGTCGCGGTCCACGGGGAGCGCGAGCTCTCCGACGAGCCGGAGGCCGTCGGCGGTGTGCAGCTCGATCTCCTCCCTGCGGGCTGGGAGGACGGTGTTGGCACGGATCTCGTGGCTGGGCAAGGGGGTTCGGCTCCTCTGACGGTAGGGGCGGTGTCTGGGCGGCGGGCGGTGTGTCGGGACGATGGGCGGTCGCGGGACGGCGGGCGGTGGGGACGGACGGACGAAAGGTCGACGGACCGTATGCCGGGGGCTAGTGGCGGTGGTCCCGGGCGGACCAGCACGGGGTGTGCCAGTGCCGCCGGTCCGGCAGCCCTCGCAGCCCCTCGGCCGGCCACGCCACGACGTGCGCGATGGCATCGCTCAGGGTCTGCTGGCAGCCCGGGCAGCGATAGACCTTGCCCGTCGAGGCCCCACGGACGCCCCGCACGATCCACGCACCGTCGGGGTGGACCTCACGGCGCTCCATCCCCGCCAGCCGGCCCATCGCCAGCGGGACGTGCTGCTCGCTGCGTCGGTTGGCTCGGGGCATGCCTCCATTGTCGCAAAGGTCGCGCCCTCCCTCCGCCGGAGCGAGAGGGAGGGCGCGTCGGCATACGGGCCGTGGTCAGTAGGTGCGGAAGCCCCGCTTGGTCTTGCGACCGAGGTAGCCCGCCGTGACCATGTGCTCCAGCAGCGGCGCCGGGGCGTAGCCGCGGTCGCGGAACTCGAGGTAGAGCTGCCGCTGGATCGCGTAGGACACGTCCAGGCCCACGACGTCCAGCAGCTCGAACGGGCCCATGGGCAGGGCGCAGCCGTTCTTCATCGCCGTGTCGATGTCGTCGGCCGTCGCGTAGTGGGCCTCGAGCATCTTGACGGCGTCGTTGAGGTAGGGGAAGAGCAGCGCGTTGACGATGAAGCCGGCGCGGTCGCCGCAGCGGACCGGCACCTTGCCGATCGTGCGGCACAGCTGCAGCACGGTCTCCTCGACGTCGCCCTCCGTGGAGACCGTCGTGACGACCTCGACGAGCTTCATCACCTGGGCGGGGTTGAAGAAGTGCATGCCGATGACGTCGCCGGGACGGCTCGTGGCCGCCGCGACCTGGATGACGGGCAGCGAGCTTGTGGTGGTGGCGAGGATCGCCCCCTGCTTGCAGACCTCGTCGAGCCGGCGGAACATCTCGGTCTTGACGTCGACGTCCTCGGCGATGGCCTCGACGACGAGGTCGACGTCGGCGAGCGCGGACACGTCGGTGGCGGCGGTGACGCGACCGAGCGCCTCGGCCTTGGCCTCCTCCGTCGCGCGCCCCTTGCTGATCGCCCGGTCCATGCTCTTGGCGATAGCGGCGGACACCCCGGCGACCTTGTCGTCGGTGCGGCCGACCACGACGACGGGGTAGCCCGCCTTGGCGAACACCTCGACGATGCCGGCGGCCATGGTGCCGGTGCCGACGACGCCGACCGTCGCGACGTCTCGGGTGGGCCGGGGAGACTCCGACTCGACGGGGGTCAGTGCGTCCGCGACGATCTTGCCGGAGCCGGGCGCCTCGTAGGTGTAGAACCCGCGGCCGGTCTTGCGGCCCAGCAGCCCGGCCGTGACCATCTGCTTGAGGATCGGGCTCGGGGCGTGCAGCTTGTCGCGTCCCTCGCGGTACATCGTGTCGAGGACCTGGTAGGCCGTGTCCAGGCCGATCAGGTCGAGCAGCGCCAGCGGGCCCATCGGGTAGCCGCAGCCGTGCTGCATGGCGGCGTCGAGGTCCTCGCGGGTGGCGTAGCGCGACTCGTACATGCTCATGGCGTGGTTGAGGTAGCCGAAGAGCAGGTAGTTGCCGATGAACCCGGCCTTGTCGCCGACCACCACGGGGGTCTTGTCGAGGCGCTCGGCGAGCTCGCGGGCGGCCGTGACGATGTCGGGGTCGGTGACGACGGTGGAGATGATCTCGACGAGCTTCTGCACGGGAGCGGGGTTGAAGAAGTGCAGGCCGAGCACGCGCTCGGGGTGGCTGGTCGCCACGGAGATCTCGGTCACGGACAGGCTCGAGGTGTTGGTCGCGAGGACGCAGGACTCCTTGACGATGCCGTCCAGCCTCGCGAACAGGTCCCGCTTGATGGCGAGGATCTCGGGGACCGCCTCGACGACCAGGTCGCAGTCGGCGACCGCCTCGAGGTCGGCCGCGAAGGTGATCCGTCCGAGGATCTCCTGCTGCTCCTCGGCTGGCATCTTGCCGCGCTCGACGGCCCGGCCCGTCGACCGCTCGACGTGCCCACGACCACGGTCGACGGCGGCGTCGTCCATGTCGACGGCGACGACGCTGAGGCCGTGCCGTGCACAGACCTCGACGATGCCCGCACCCATGGTGCCGAGCCCGACCACTCCGATGGTGTCCAACGATCGCTCCATGCCTGGAAGTCTTGAGGGGGGTGATGCTGGTGGCAAGACTGTCGGACTGCGGGCTTGGTCACAAAACTACTGGCGGGTATGCCGGCCGCCCGGCGCTCTGACGGCGGTTCGGGCACGCGGCGGGCCGGCGGCATACGGCCCGAACCGCTCGCTCGGACTAGGGTGACCTGTCGTGCGCCTCGTCATCTCCCGCTGCTCCGTCGACTACGAGGGCCGGCTGGCCGCCCACCTGCCGCTGGCCACCCGCCTGCTGATGATCAAGGGCGACGGCTCGGTCCTGGTGCACTCCGACGGCGGCAGCTACAAGCCACTCAACTGGATGACCCCGCCGTGCGCCCTGGCCGAGATCCAGCCCGACGAGACCGAGGCCGCCGAGGGTGCCACGGCCGTGTGGGTCGTCCGCAACGCCAAGTCGGGCGACGCCCTGCGCATCGTGATCCACGAGGTCCTGCACGACAGCTCGCACGACCTGGGGGTGGACCCGGGCCTGGTCAAGGACGGCGTCGAGGCGCACCTGCAGAAGCTCCTGGCCGAGCACATCCACACCCTCGGCGACGGCTACTCGCTGGTGCGCAGGGAGTACATGACGGCCATCGGGCCGGTCGACATCCTGTGCAAGGACGAGGGCGGCGGCCACGTGGCGGTCGAGATCAAGCGGCGCGGCGAGATCGACGGCGTCGAGCAGCTGACGCGCTATCTCGAGCTGCTCAACCGCGACCCCGCCCTCGCTCCCGTCACCGGCGTCTTCGCCGCCCAGCTCATCAAGCCGCAGGCCCGGACGCTGGCCACCGACCGGGGCATCCGCTGCGTGACCCTGGACTACGACGACCTCAAGGGCATCGACGCCTCGGCCTCCCGCCTGTTCTGACCTCGCACTCACCCGGGAACGGCCACCACAACCCTCACCGCCCGGTAGAGTCGGGCGGTGTGACCGAGCCCCGATTCTGCTACATCGTCCTCTGCCACACCCGTGCCGACGCCGTCGCTCGTAATGCCCGGCGCATCCGCGAGCTGTCGCCGACCAGCGACGTGATGCTGCGCTATGACGTCCCGGGGCTGATGGACGAGCGGGCGTGCGCCGAGATGGGCGTGCAGACCTACGAGGACGACATCACGGTGCGCTGGGGAGACTGGACGATGGTCGAGGCGCAGCTCCGTGCCCTGCGGGAGGCACGGCGCCGGTCGGACGCGTCGCACTTCGTGCTGCTCTCCGGTCAGGACTACCCGATCCGTGACCTGGCCTCCTGGGAGTCCGGCGTCGCCACGGACGGCAGCGACGCGGTGCTGGACCTGCACGGCGACTCCCCCGAGACCTACACGTGGACCTGGCGCCACCTCCCGGGGCCCGAGATCCTGCGGCGCGTCACCGGCCCCCTGGCCTGGCGAGCAGCCCACCGGCTCCCGGGCCAGCTGCAGGCCGTGCGCTCACCGACGTCCCACCACTGGTACGTCGGCGTCCCCCGACGAGCGGCCGCGCCCGTCCCCGTGGTCAAGGCCGCCGTCTGGGCCACCTTGTCCGCCCGGGCGGTGGACCGGCTCCTCGCCGTCACCGACCAGCGCCCCGAGCTCCCCCGCTTCTTCCGCACCACGAGGACGCCCGACGAGCTCTACACATCCTCCGTGCTGTCCGCCCAGGCGGACCTCCAGGTGCGCACCGGTCGTACCACCTACGCCGACTTCCCGGAGGGCGCCTCCAACCCCGAGTGGGTCGATGCAGCGCTCTTGGCCCGGGCCGCGGACACCCCGGCCGCCTTCGTCCGCAAGATGCATCCCGACGTCGACCCCGACGTGCTGCGGCTGGCGGACGAGCTCGTGCACGCACGACCTTCGCCCTCGCACTGATCCTTCGCGCTCAGGCTCGCCGGTGACCGGGCCACTCGTCGAGGACCCAACCGTCGGCGTCGATGCGCACCCGTGCGGGCACGCCGTGCGGCACGACGTGGTCGGTCGCGAGGTCGTCCAGCACGTTGTGGGACAGCCGCGGCAGGACGAACGACATGATCCACCGGTGGGCCAGCACGAGCACGGACTCCCCACGGTGCTGGTCGGCGATGGACTCCATCGCCTGTCGCGCGCGGCGGACCACCTGGTAGCCGTCCTCGCCCCCCGGGACGGCGGCGCTCAGGTCGCCGGTCGTCCAGGCGTGCATGACGTGCGCCATGACGGGGTTACCCACCTGCTGTCCGGCCAGCTCCCCGACCGCGCGTTCCTCCAGCCCGCCGACCACCTCGTGGGGCACCCCGAGCGCGTCGGAGACGAGTCGCCCGCTCTGCATGGAGCGCGCGAGAGGGCTGCTGTAGACGGCGGAGATGCGCACCGACGGGTCCGCGGCCAGTCGCTCGGCCAGGACGACCATCTGGGTGGCGCCCACGTCCGTGAGCCACCCGCCGTCGTCGGTGAGGAGGCCCGGGTGCGCGTACGCCGCATGGCCGTCGCGGGCGACGAGCAGCGTTGCAGGGCACTGCAGGTCGCTCATGGGCCCTCACTCTAGCCGCGCTGCGAGCCCTCGTGCCTCACGGATGACGTCAACCACCTGGACCATGATGTCGTTGAGCCCGAAGTCCCTGGGCGTGAAGGTCGCGGCCACGCCCAGCTCCCGCAGCCGGCGGGCGTCGGCATCCGGGATGATGCCACCGACCACGACGGGCACGTCCGTCACGCCGGCTTCGCGCAGACCGGTCAGCACCTCGGGGACCAGGGACATGTGCGACCCGGACAGGATGGACAGGCCCACGACGTGCACGTCCTCGGCCACCGCGGCGGCCACGATCTGCTCTGGTGTCAACCGGATGCCCTGGTAGACGACCTCGAACCCCGCGTCACGTGCCCGCACCGCCACCTGCTCGGCGCCGTTGGAGTGCCCGTCCAGCCCCGGCTTGCCCACGAGGAAGCGCAGGTGCGTGCCGAGCTCGTCGCCGGTGCGCCGCACCGCGTCCCGGACGTCGGCCAGCTCACCGCGCCAGTCGGTGACCCCGCTGTCCTCAGCGGTCGACATACGGTCAGGACCGCCCGCCACCGGCGCGGAGGAGACGCCCGTGTGCGCGCGGTACTCGCCGAAGACCTCCCGCAGCGCGTCGGTCCACTCCCCCGTGGTGACGCCGGCCCTGGCGCACTCGATGGACGCGGCCATCAGGTTGGTCGTGGAGGCTGCGTCGGTGCGCAGCCGCTCCAGTGCGTCCCGGGCCGCCGCACGTCGGTCCGGGTCAGCGTCGCGCTCGTCCCGCCAGCGGCGCACCGCCTCGACGGCTCGCTCCTCCACGTCGGGGTCGGCCACGTGGATGGCCGTGTCGAGGTCCGCCGTGAGCGGGCTGGGCTCGGTGCCCTGGAAGCAGTTGACGCCGACGACCTTGTCGACGCCCGCCTCGATGCGCCGCCGGCGCTCGGCGTGCGAGGCGACGAGCGCGGACTTGAGGTAGCCGGACTCCACCGCCTCGATGACGCCACCCATCGCCTCGATCCGAGCCATCTCCTCCTTGGCCCCGGCGACCAGCTCGGCGACCCTGGCCTCGACCACGGTGGAGCCGGCAAAGATGTCCTCGTGCTCGAGCAGGTCCGACTCGTAGGCCAGCACCTGCTGGATGCGCAGGGACCACTGCTGGTCCCAGGGCCGAGGTAGACCGAGGGCCTCGTTCCAGGCCGGCAGCTGCACGGCCCTGGCGCGGGCGTCCTTGGACAGGGTGACGGCGAGCATCTCGAGGACGATGCGCTGCACGTTGTTCTCCGGCTGCGCCTCCGTCAGGCCCAGGCTGTTGACCTGCACGCCGTAGCGGAAGCGGCGCTGCTTGGGGTCCTGCACGCCGTAGCGCTCCTGCGTCAGCTCGTCCCACAGCTGGACGAACGCCCGCATCTTGCACATCTCCTCGACGAAGCGCACGCCGGCGTTGGCGAAGAAGGAGATGCGGCCGACGACGTCGCCCAGGCTCTCCTGAGGCACCTGACCCGCGGCGACGACGGCGTCGAGCACGGCCGTGGCCGTCGACAGGGAGTAGGCGAGCTCCTGCACGGGGGTCGCGCCGGCCTCCTGCAGGTGATAGCTGCAGATGTTGATGGGGTTCCACCGCGGGATCTCGGTGACGGTGAAGGCGATCATGTCGGTGATCAGCCGCAGCGAGGGTCCCGGGCCGAAGACGTGGGTGCCTCGGCTGAGGTACTCCTTGACGATGTCGTTCTGCGTGGTGCCCGCCAGCCTCCGCCGGGTCTCGAGGGGGTCGGCTCCAGCGGCCTCGGCCTGCTCCTCCGCCACGGCGTCGTAGAGCGCGAGCAGCCACATTGCCGTGGCGTTGATGGTCATGGAGGTGTTCATCTCCGCGAGCGGGATGCCGTCGAAGAGCGCGCGCATGTCGCCGACGTGGCTCACCGGGACGCCCACCTTGCCGACCTCGCCGCGCGCGAGCACGTGGTCCGGGTCGTGCCCCGTCTGGGTGGGCAGGTCGAAGGCGACGGACAGACCGGTCTGCCCCTTGGCGAGGTTGGTGCGGTAGAGCGCGTTGCTGGCGGCGGCCGAGGAGTGACCGGCATAGGTCCGCATCACCCACGGTCGGTCCTTGGGGCGCTCGGTCATCTGCTCGTCAGCCATGTCGGCAAACTACCGGCGGGTCAGCCCTGGGCGGGAGGCCTGCCGACGGTGACGGTGGACACAGGTGCGGAGGTCGCACGACGGCGGCGCTGCAGGACCTTGCCCAGACGCATCGCGGCGACCACCCGCTCGAAGCGGTCGGACGGGTCGACGATGACCAGCGTGCGTCCCTCGCGCGCCGCCCTGTGGTGCACGCCGGCCACGAGGGCGAGCGCGGTCGAGTCGTGGATCTCGGCCTCCGCAAGGTCGAGGACCAGCTCACCCTCGCCGAGGACGATGGCCCGGTGCAGCTCCTCGCGCAGCTGGTGGTCGTTGCCGGCGTCCAGTCGACCGGTGACCCGCAGCTCGGCCCCGGGCACGACGACCTCCACCGTCGTCACCGAAGGATGCGTGCGCGCTCTGGCCATGAGGGCCCCCACGTGGCTGACCGGTGCGACCACCAGCAGCCGAGTACTCAAAGTGATGTGTCGTCACCCATTGAACACCTAGGGCGCCCTTCCTCGACAGGGCTGCGTCGGTTCCCGGCCGAGGCCGGCTCAGACGCGCGTGCGACGATGCCGTCATGGTCAACCTCACGCGCATCTACACCCGGACCGGCGACGACGGCACCACCCACCTCGGCGACTTCTCGCGCGCCAGCAAGACCGACCCGCGACTGCAGGCCTACGCGGACAGCAACGAGGCGAACGCGGCCCTGGGGATCGCCGTCGCGGCTGGGTCGCTGCGCGAGGACGTCGTCTCCACCCTCACGCGGATCCAGAACGACCTCTTCGACGTCGGAGCGGACCTGTGCAACCCGCTGCGGAGCGAGACCCCGGAGTACCCGCCCCTGCGGGTCCAGGCGCCGTGGATCAACGAGCTCGAGGCCGACTGCGACCGCTACAACGGCGAGCTCGACAAGCTCCGGTCGTTCATCCTCCCGGGCGGGACGCCCGGATCGGCCTACCTGCACCTCGCGTGCACCGTCGTGAGGAGGGCCGAGCGGAGCACCTGGGCGGCCATCGAGCAGTATGGCGACCAGCCCGCCCCCGAGGGAGCCGACAAAGGCGAGGGCGGCGTCAACGTGCTCACCGCGAAGTACCTGAACCGCCTCTCGGACCTGCTGTTCATCCTCGCCCGCGTCGCGAACCTCGAGGCAGGTGGCGATGTCCTCTGGCAGCCGGGCGGCGGTCGCTCCAGCTGATCGCCCGGTCGCGGCTGAAGGGCTCTGTGGTCGGCGCGCGCCAGGCGATCTCAGGCTGCGCGCGGGGGACGACCGGGTGGCCGCGCCTCCTGCCAGGACCGGACCGCGGTGCAGTCGTCACGCGGCAGAGCCAGGTCGAAGGCCACCTCGCCCTGGGCGCAGCGCATGACGAGCGGGTCGTCGATCAGGGACGGGAACTCCCCACGGGACGGCGTGTGGACGCCCAGCACCTCGACCCCCGCTCGCGGCATCACGTGGCTCGGCACGAGGGACACCCCGGAGAGGGTGAAGAAGAGCAGAGCGTCGGTGTCGTAGCGCGCCAGTCGCAGGCGCCAGGGATCCTCACGCGTGGGACGGACGGCACAGAGGAACATCGGTCCGCCGTCGGAGATCAGGCGTCGACGCACGAAGACCAGCGTCGTGAGCAGGACGAGCAGCAGGAGGGCACCGGCGACCGCGATCTCCGCGACCTCAATGCCCGCCACCGTCGCGACCTAGTGGCGCTCGGCGCGAGGTGCCGCGTCGGTGTCCACGTGCTCCGCGACCAACGTCACCTTGTCGTCGTGCACGGAGAGGAAGCCGGAGTCGATCTGGACGACCTGGCGCCCCTCGCCGGAGGTGATGGAGACCTGGCCCTCGACCAGGACACCCAGCAGCGGTGCGTGGCCCGGCAGGATGCCGAGCTCGCCCTCGGTGGTGCGGGCGGTGACGGCGGAGGCCTCGCCCTCCCAGACCGGACGATCCGCGGAGACGAGTTGGACCTGCAGTGGCACGGAAGGCTCCTCCACCCTCGGGGACGATTCGTCTCATGCTACAAGCCCGGACGAGGAGCCACGGACCGCGCCGAAAGGGCGAAATCCATGATGGTGTCCGTTGCGTGGTGACTAGTCCGAAAGAATGGTGAAATGTGACTAGATGTCGATCTAGTGCTTACACATTGCGTCATTTCCGACTACCACGAGGCACCTAGTTCCGCACATGGAGTGGGCTTCGACAAGGGGCTGCCGTCAGGCGAGCACGCTGGGTAACCTGGACGCTGAATGCCAAGACCAGCCAGGGATGCGGCTCGCGCGAGTCGGCCCTGGGTGGTGCCAGCACCTCTGGGGGGAGACGACCATGACCGCGAACGACAGACCGCCACTGGTCTCCGTCGTCGTACCGACGTACAAGCGGACCGCGATGCTGCGCGAGGCCCTGGGGTCGGTCCTCGGACAGACCCTGCGGGACCTGGAGGTCATCGTCTGCGACAACGCCGACGACCCCGAGACCCGCGAGGTGGTGGCCTCGTTCGACGACGACCGCATCACCTACGTCGGCCGTCCGGAGAACATCGGGATGATGGCGAACGCGATCGACGGCTTCCGCCGGGCCACCGGCGAGCTGGTGATCAAGCTCGACGACGACGACGCCTTCGAGCCGGATGCGCTCGAGACGCTCGCGGCACCCTTCGCGGACCGGCCCGAGCTGACCGCGTCGTTCTGCGACCTCCAGCTCGTGGACGTCGCAGGGCATGAGCTGGCCGAGGCGACCACCACCTTGCAGCACGACACCCACCGAGAGTCCTTGCCTGAGGGGTTGCACACACCGTTCAGCGCGATCGCGGCCCAGGGCGCCGTGACCTTGGCCGGGGCACTGCTCCGGCGCTCAGCCATCGACTGGGATGCCGTTCCTGCGCAGGCGGGAACGTCGTACGATCTTTTCCTTGTGGTGTCGGCTGCCGAGGACGCAGCGTCGAGCTGGTATGTGCGGCGCCCACTGGTGCGTTACCGGATCCACGGCGCCAACGACAGCGTCAAGAACGTCGTCCCGAGCCTGGAGGCATCCCAGTGGATCCTTCGTGAGGCCATGGCATCGGGTCGGCACGGTGACGCGGACGTCTTCCGCCAGCGGATGGCTCAGGACGATGCCAGGTTGGCGCGCGAGTATCTGCTGCTGGGCGACGGACGCCGCGCCCGGAGGTCGGCTCTGGATAGCCTCCGCGTGCGCCCGACGCCGGCCGCGATCTCGGTCGCGCTGCTCAGCATGCTCCCCTTGGGGATGGGCACGCGCGTGAGCCGACGGCGCCGAGAGGCCTACGTCGTGGCCGCCGGGCGGCGGGTCGACGCGGCCACTGCACCAACGACCGACCACTGATACCACCAACGACAGCACCACGACGGTCCGACCGTCCCTCTGAAGGAGTCTCGTGACCACAGCACACCCCCAGACCACCCCGTCCTCCCCACTCTCGGCGCTCGCCAAGCGGTGGTGGCTCGCGGTGGCCCTCCCGCTCGCGCTCGCCGTCGTGGGCTACATGTTCGGTGCCGCCAAGGCGCCGATGTACACCGCCGAGGCGCGGACCTCCGTCGGTAGCGGAAACATCTCCGCGGGGGCGATCGCGGGCTTCCCCCAGGCTACCCAGCAGATGGCCGCCAACTACGCGCGCTGGGTCAACGACCGCGGCGTCGAGGGCAAGGGTGACATCCCCGCCGGCACCGAGGTCACAGCCTCCCCCGTCCCGGACTCCAACGTGATCCGCATCGAGGCCAAGAGCCCGGACCGGGAAGCTGCCGTCCAGTCGGCACAGAAGGCTGCCGACGACCTCGCTGAGGCGGTCAACTCCAAGAAGGGTGAGAGCGACCCCGCCGTCACGCTCCAGCAGCTGAACAAGGTCGCTTCTGACTGGGGTCAAGCCAAGGCTGCAAGCGACTCGGCGAGCACTACCGCCAATCGCGCCATCGGCGCCGATCGTCCGGCGGCCACCATCGCGGCAGCTCAGCGGCGCGCTGCGGAAACGGCGGCAAGGTCGGCCGTCCTGCAGGCGCAGATGGACGCTCTGTCGGAGAAGTACCGTCAGCAGATCTCCCAGGGGTCCCAGTCCGCCAACCTGATTGTCGTCAAGCCAGCGGCCCTCGCAGACTCCACCAAGGCCGCCAACCAGCAGCGCTACGCCCTCGCGGGCCTCGTTCTCGGCCTGGGTCTTGCCCTGCTGCTCGCGATCCTGCTGGACCGTCGTCGTGTGCGTTCGCACAACCACCGGATGGCGCGGGCCGAGGGATCGCACGTGGCGAAGACCACTGACGACGCGCGGTCTGACATCCGGTCGTGACGACGACTACAAGCACCCACCCGGCGCTGGAGCCGCCCCCTCCTGCGGGAGCACCGCCGGAACGGATACCTGCATACGTCTGGCTCTTCCTTGGGTCGACGGCACTCAACGTATTCTCGGGCAACAGCGGCTTGATGGGTTTCCCCGTCCCGCCCGACCGCGTGTTGCTCCTGGGATCGCTGATGCTGCTGGCGCTTGAGCCTCGTCGCGACCGGGTGCGGGGCGTGCCCGTCTACGTCGTCATGGCAATCTTGACTCTGTGGACTGCGTGGTCGGCGCTGACCGTGGGCACCCTGACGACTGCGAACGGGTCCTATGCACTGCTGGACCGCATCATGGTGCCGTTCCTGATGTTCGCGGTGGGCGGACTGATCTTCTCCAGCACCCGTCGCCGTGACCTTCTGCTGCAAACGCTGACGGTCGTCGGGCTCTACCTCGGAGTGGTGTCCGTCCTCTCCATGGTCGGACCCCAGCGACTTGTCTTCCCGCGCTACATCATGGACTACCTCGCCAACAGTCCCATGGCTAAGAACGACCCGCGCGCTGTTGGTCCCTTCCTCTCGAGCGAGGCCAATGGGATGGCGTTGGCCTTGTGCGCGTTCGCGGCCGCCCTGCTATGGATTCGCACACGCAATGCTGGGTGGCGAGCCCTGGTGCTCATCACCATCCCAGCTAGCACCGCGGGCCTGATCCTGACGCTGACGCGATCGTCCTGGTTGGCAGCGGTGCTCGGGGTCGTTCTCGTTGGTCTGTTCGTTCCAGGGGCCAGGCGTTGGCTCGCCCTCGTGGCAGTGCTCGGCACGGCGGCCCTGGGCGCGATCCTGGTGGCTGTGCCGAGCTTGATGGAACTGGCCACGGGGCGCCTGACCACTTCTCGCTCCCTCTACGACCGGGCCAACACCTATGAAGCAGGCTGGAGGGCACTCGCGGAGCAACCCCTGTTCGGTATCGGCTGGAGTCGCTTTATCGACATCGGCACAGAATGGGTGCGGCAAGCACCCGACTACCCGATCACGACGGTCACTATCGAGATCCACAACGTCTTCCTGTCGCGAGCCGTTGAAACCGGCATCCCCGGCGCCCTCTTGTGGATCGCTATCGTCGTGATGGGGCCGCTCACGATACTCTGGCGCGCACGACGCAGCCGGGGGGAACTCCGACTGTGGTGGCTCTTCCTGTTGTTCGCGCTGGTGGTGTGGTTCGTCCCCAGCATGACGAGCCCTAACCCCTACCCCTTCCCGAACTACTTGATGTGGCTCATCGCCGGCATTGCTGGGCGGACGGTGCTGGTGCACAACCTGACGACCAAGACCGGCGATGACGGCATCGAGCGACGACGGGTCCTGGAGGATTCATGATTCCCATCGCGAAGGAAATCGTTCGCTACGTGCGCGGCACTGCTCTGCCCTTGCAGCGCCTCCGCCTAGCCAACCCCAACGCCCGACTGACTCGGGGCGTGCTGTTCGACGGCCGCGTGGAAGACGTGACCCTGAAGGACCGGGTGCACGTGGCTGGCCCCAGTGTCCTGTCGGTCTCCAACGGCGGCGGGCTCGAGGGCGCTCGACTCGAGATAGGTGCTAGAACCTACGTGGGCGAGTTCAACAACATTCGCTGCGCAGGTGCGCCAATCGTCATCGGTCCTGATTGCCTTGTGTCGCAACAGTGCACGCTAGTAGGATCCAACCACGGCATGAGAGCTGGCCAACTGGTCAGGGACCAACCCTGGCACGGTGATGGCATCGTCATCGGAAGCGACGTCTGGATCGGAGCCGGCGCCACAATCCTGCCGGGGGCGCGGATCGGAGACGGCGCAGTCATCGCTTCCCGCTCGGTCGTTCGAGGTGAGGTGCCTGCCCTGGCCATCATGGCTGGCGCGCCCGCGCGTCAGGTGAGCACGAGGACAAACAACAACTGACCAGCTGACTACTATGACGGTGGGGCCACGAGGAGATCCTCGTGGCCCCACCGTCTTGCTAGCTCCATCGCTGAGTCGTCGTCATGACCCCGGCTTGCCGTATTCCTGCTGAATGACCTGCACCTTGTCCCAAGGAAATCCCTCCAGCTGCTTGTAGTTGGGCACGCCTCCCAGAATCGGCCCCCACGGGTCCTTCCCTGTTTTGGCCTGCTGTGCTTGTCCGCTCTCGGCAATGACTGCGACAGCATGTGCGGTGTCCACCACGATGAATCCGTGCTTCTGAGCTGCCTTGGCTATTGCCTTGGCCAGCGGGGTCATCTGAAGGGCGTCAACGTTCACCGAGGGGTCCAAGCGCAACCTTGCCCCTTCAGGGATGGCGTTCGGATTGCTGGAGTTTCCGTCACTGCGATTCGCCGGGTACCAAATTCGACTGTGGTGGCCGGTCTCGATGAGGTTGAGGGCCATGGCGTGCTCGATCTTGCCGGACGCAGCCTCCTTCAGCGTCACCATCGAGCCAGTTGTCACGAGCCCAGACGCACTTGCACCGTATGGGGAATCAAAGAACCCTGGTGACTTTGAGACGTTATCGATACGTCCACCCCAGCAGGCCTCCCACTTGTTCGGGTTCTTGGCCTGCTTGCGCAAGACCCAGAACTCCCATAACTGGTCCGTAGTGGGGTCATAGAGGGTCAGGGTTGAGTCGGTTCCTGCAGCGGGTATCGCCCCTGCCGGGATAGGTACCTGCTTGAACATTGCCGGTCCATCCATCAGCCCCTCGGGAACGCCAGGTTTGTTCTGGCAGTTGAAGAACTCCAGATCAACTCGGGGTGTCTTACTGTCCACGACGTAGTAGCTGGGGTTGTACCGATCGTTGTTGAATGCCGCGATCCCGCCCCAGTGAGGCGTGATCTGGTTGCGAAGATTCTGCAGCATGGCTGCAGAGTTGGGGTGGGTCGGAGCCGTGCTCACGTCCACTTTGAAAACATTGGTGCCAGCGTTAAATATCTGGCTGGGGGGCGTATCCGCCGCCTTGGGATCAGGGACCGGGGTTGCGGAATATCCCGGGGTCGCCATGACCGTGGGTAGAGTGGGTGCATTGGAACTTGGCTTGGCTTGGGTTGTCGAAGGCTTAGGTCCGCCACCCTCCGACTGGCAAGCAGCCGAAGCCAGGACTCCCAGCGTCAGAGTCGCAGCCATCCATGCACGCTTGTCCCTCTGGGTATTTACCATTTCGCCTCCCCCTTGCCTCCCGCCACTCTACGAGCGGGAATGCCTACGTAGCTGCTGTCGGGTTCCGTGCTCGTAAGGAGGACGGCATTCGCCCCCACCTGGGTGCCGTCCCCGAGCACAATCGGTCCCAGAATCTTGCTGCCGGCGCCCAGCATCGCACGATCCCCAATCTCGGGTGCGCCGTTTGCGTCCCGGACACCCACCGTCACCTGGTGATAGATCTTGACATCGGCGCCGATGCGGGTTTCAGGGTGGAGGACCACCCCTCGCCCTGCGTGTGCCAAGCACAAGCTGGGGCCCGCAACGACCTGAGGGGGCAGCTCCGCCCCGATGACCCCACGCACCCACAGGCCGTCCGCCAACTGGCAGAGGCGCCTGAGAACGAAGGCCCGGACGCCGGGGACGCCACTCAGAACCTGCCCAGCACGCCAAACCGCCAGCGTCAGAATGCTCCCAGGCTGGTCGTTGACTTTTCGGTCGGACGCGCACAGACGTCGAAAGGCCTCTGCCGCGCCAGACAGGTCCTTGTCTGCAAGGTCGTGCTTCACGCTTTCACCTTCCCAGTCGAATTCGTCCGCTGACCAAACGACCGACCATCGAGCGGAGTTCCGCTGGGCCGATCACGAGCACTGCGTACACGCAGGCGGCCGGAGCCGCGGCCAAGCCGCAGAGGAGCAACGCAAAGGGGCCCGTCGGGACGACGTTGCCGACGAGCATCTGTGCGCCATAGACGCAGAGATAGGAGATCGATGCGGCCAGTGCTGCGACGTCGTAGGGAATCTGACGCCAAGGTGATGGCGCTCGATGCGGCAGCGATCGCCTCATCATCACCGTCAGGGCGATGGACGCGACCAGCTGAGCCACGACCGTCGCGACGATCGTCCCGACGACCCCATAAGGAATGACGAGCAGAAGGGTCAGACTGAGGTTGAGTCCGGTGGCGATGAGGCCGTACTTCAGCTCAAGGTCTGAGCGGCCCACCGCCAAGCACCACAGAATCTGGATGATGCCGATCAGGTAGAAGAGGTGCCCCACCAAAAGTACGGCGCTTACCAAACCTGGAAGCGAGGAGCCCATCTTGACCCAGTGCGCGACCCCGTAGTAGGCAGCGGGCGCGCCGACAGCGACCCAGCCGACCACACCAAGCACCCACAGCCTCTGGATCCGCGCAAAGTCAGCGACAGCTGCCGCCTCGCCCTTTCCACCCACCGAACGGCCCAGCATGGCCTGAACGGGACTGAAGGCGTTCATGGGGACCATGCGCAGTTGCTGGGCGAAGTTGGCCCCAGGTCCAAACTGGGGCTGCTGCACGGCTGCGAACTTGGAGACGATGAGCATGTCACCCTGGAGGGACACCATGTCCAGGAGGCTGGAGAACTGCACCTTCCAGGAGTATCCGAAGAACTCCTTCAGGTCGGGCCGGGCCAGCAGCCCGACCCCAGACCTTGACAGATGTTTGAGAGCCGCAGGGATGATCGCCAGGGTCGCCATCAGCTGCTGAACGATGAACGTCAGGGCGATGCCCTTGAGCCCATGGTTGCCTTCGATGGTCCAGACCAACCCGATGACGTAGATGACGTGCCCTGCCAAGCCGGTCGTGGTGGTGATGGCGAACTTGTGCTCGGCAAAGAGCACGTAGGCGAACAGGCCACGGATCTGGGCCATGGCCACCAGCACCACCATCGTGCGCAGCAGGAAGGCTGCCCCTTCGGGGTCCGGGCGCGTGACGGGGAAGAAGTCGATGATCGCGGGGGTGGCGAGGAAGAAGAAGCCGAAGACCACCGTCGTCGTTCCCAGAACGATGGTGAGCAGCGTGACCAGCAGCCGTGTGGTCGCCGCCGCGTCCGCCCTGCCTGCGTAGAGGGTGAAGTACCGGCTCGCGCTAGGCCCGATGCCCCCGTCGAAGCTCGACATGAAGAGCTGAATCGTGTTGATGAGTAGGAAGATTCCGTAGATCTCCGCACCCAGGCCCTCGATGATGTAGGGGGTCAGCGCCAGGTTGATGATGAGGGGCAGGAACTGCCCCAGCGCCTGCCACGTGGTGCCCTTCAGCAGCGTCTTGAGCATCCCTCCGCCGACGGTGTCGCCTTCCGCCATCAGCGGAGGCGCTCGTTGGTCAGAGCGTCAGAAGGAGTGCAGGCCATGCCTTCCATCATAGGGAGTGATCTGGACGGCCACGTCAATCCGGCAAAATCCAGACCCTCCTATGACGTCCACCTAGACTGGTCGGCACCAGGACGTCGTCAGAAGCGGTGAGGGGCTCTGCCAAGACGTCCACGCACCCATGAATTGGAGTACCCATGCCAGCGCGCCAGCCGCTCGTGTCGGTGGTCATCCCGGCATACCAGGCCGAGGCCTTCCTCGGCGCAGCCGTGACGAGCGCACTCACCCAGACGTACCCGAACGTCGAGGTCGTCATCACGAACGACGGCTCGAGCGACCGGACCGGGGCCATCGCCGCGGCCTACGGGGACCTCGTCCGGGTGGTCACCCAGGAGAACCGGGGCCTGCCGGGTGCCCGTAACTCGGCCATCCGCCAAGCTCGCGGTGAGCTGGTCGCGCTGCTGGACGCCGACGACATCCTTCTACCGCCGTACGTGCAGACGGCGGTCGACAGCTGGCTGGCGGGCGGGGACGAGCGCACCTTCGTCACCTGCGACGCGCATCTGATGAGCGGCGCCGGCATCGTGCAGGGCCGAACCGTCCTCCCCTCGGGAACGCCTGCGGCGGCCGAGCAGCGCCGACGCATCCTGGAGAACAACTTCGTGTCGGTCTTCTCCGTCTTCCCGCGACGGATGTGGGAGGAGGTCGGTGGCTTCGACGAGTCGATGCGGGTCTGCGAGGACTACGACTTCTGGGCGCGCGCCATCTACGCCGGCTGGACCGCCCGCTTCGTCACGGCGCACCACGCGCTCTACCGCCGTGCCGCTGGCTCGCTCTCCACGCAGAGCGAGCGCATGTATGCCGGAGAGCAGCAGGTCCTCGCCCACGTGGCGGAGGCCCACGGTGCGAGTCTCAGCACCGAGGAGCGCCGATTCCTGGACCTGCGGCTCGAGCGAGGCTCGGCCGTGCAGCAGGTCGATCTCGGCGAGTCCGCGCTACGGCGCGGTGACGTGCCGACGGCCGCAGAGCACTTCGCCGTGGCCTCGCAGCTCATGCCCAGCGCTCGACGCATCAGGCTCAAGGCCGAGGTCCTGCGCAGGGCGCCTGCGCTGGGCGCCGTCTATGCCCGGCGGCTCGCCGCCAAGGACCGCGAGACCGGCCGCACCTACGAGGACGTTCGCCCGTGAGCACGCCCCTCGATGCTCCACGCGCCTCCGTGATCATCCCCGCCCACGACGAGGGCGGGGTGATCGACCGCTGCCTCGAGGCCTTGGACGAAGACGCTCGCGCCGGGCGCCTCGAGGTGGTCGTCGCGGCCAACGGCTGCACCGACGACACGGTGGAGCGCGCCCGCCGGCATACGGGCGTGCAGGTGCTGGACCTGCCCGCCCCCTCCAAGGTCCAGGCCATCAACGCGGCCGACGCCGTCGCCACGGCCTTCCCCCGCATCTATCTGGACGCCGACATCGTCCTCGACGCGGACGCCCTGGACGCCATGGTCCACGTCCTCGACACGGATCTGCCGCGAGCCGCCGCGCCCCAGGTGCGGTTCGCCACCGCCCGGGCCACCTGGCCCGTGCGCGCGTTCTACGACGTCTTCGCCGAGCTGCCCTACGTGCAGGACAAGCTGGTTGGCCTCGGCGTCTACGGGATGTCTCGCGCCGGCCGGTCCCGCTTCGTCGAGTTCCCCGACCTGCTCGGCGACGACCTGTTCGCGCAGCGCATCTTCTCCCTGGACGAGCGGATCATCGTCGACGGCACCTTCGAGGTGCAGGTCCCGCGGACGCTCCGCCAGCTCGTCAAGGTGCGCACCCGCGTGGCTCGCGGCAACGCCCAGCTGGCGCAGGAGGATCCGGGCGCGATGGTCGACGACGGCCGCACGCCGGACTTCTCCACGTCCACGCGATCCACCTCCAAGGCCCTCGTCGACCTGATCGTGCGGCGTCCGTCCATGATCCCGTCCGCCCTCGTCTACGTGCTCGTCACGGCCTACGCCCGACGCGAGGCCCGTCGCACCACGACCGCCGCGTGGGAGCGAGACACGTCCACGCGCTGACCAGCCCGTCACCCCAAGGAGCTCCGTGACCACCGCCCAGCCGCAGGGGTCGGACGACCTCGCCGTCGCCTACCTCGTCAGCCAGTACCCCGCCCTCTCGCACGCCTTCATCGAGCGTGAGGTGCATGCGCTCCGGGAGCGTGGCACCCGGGTCGACACCTTCACGCTCAACCCCTGTCCTCAGCAGCAGCTGGCCTCCCAGGCGATGCGCGAGGACGCACGCACGACCTACGTCGTCAAGGACAAGCGCCGCGCCGCCCTGGCCAACCTGGCCCTGCTGCGCACCCAGCCCGACGCCTGGCTGCGCGGCCTCTCCCGGGCCCTGCGCACCGGCGAGCTGACACCGAGGGCCCGCCTCTGGCAGCTGTTCTACTTCGCCGAGGCCGTCACCTTGCATCGCGAGATGCGGCGACGAGGGCTGCGGCACGTGCACGTGCACTTCGCCAACGCCGCCGCCGACGTCGCCCGGCTGACGGTGGCCCTCGCGAAGGACCTCGGCGAGGACTGGTCCTGGAGCTTCAGCATGCACGGCCCGACCGAGTTCGAGGCCGTGCAGCGCTTCGACCTCCCCGCCAAGGTCCGGTCCGCGGGCGGGGTTGCCTGCATCTCAGACTTCTGCCGCAGCCAGCTCATGCGCATGGTCGACCCCGCGGTGTGGCCACGGCTCGACGTCGTGCGGATGACGGTCGACCCCGAGGCCTATCCCCCGCCGCCCGAGGGCCGCGTGCGGACCGAGGGCGAGCCCCTGCGGGTTCTGTATGTCGGTCGCCTGGTCCCGGAGAAGGGCGGGCCGGTCCTGCTCGACGCCGTGACCGAGCTGCGCGACGCCGGCGTCCCCCTCCGGGTCCGCATGGTCGGCGCCGGGCCGCTGCACGAGACGCTGGCCGCCACCATCGCCGCGCGCGCGCTGGGGGACGTCGTCGAGCTCGTGGGGCCGCTGGGCCAGGACGACCTCCCCCTCGAGTACCGCGAGGCCGACGTGTTCTGCCTGCCGAGCTTCCAGGAGGGCCTGCCCGTCGTGCTCATGGAGGCGATGTCCACCGAGCTCCCGGTCGTCACCACCCGCATCGCCGGGGTCACGGAGCTGGTCCGCGACGGTCAGACCGGGCACGTGATCCCCGCCGGCCGCGCCGACCTGCTGGCGCAGGCGCTGCGCGAGGTGGCCGCCGACCCCGCCCGCCGGGCGACCCAGGGCGCCGCCGGGCGGGCCGCCGTGCTGCAGGAGTTCACCCCGGGCACCGCAGCACCGGCGATGCAGGCCTTCCTCGCCCGCTTCGGGGCGGCGCGCGACAGGCGCTGACCACGGATCCGACCGGCGCCCGGCATACGGGTGGGAACGACGACGGCGGGCCATCTCCCTGGAGGAGATGGCCCGCCGTCGTGCTGACGGGTGGAGGTCAGAGGTTCTTCTGGATCTCCGCCCACTGGCGCTCGACGTCGTCGAGGCCACCGCACATGAAGAAGGCCTGCTCGGCGACGTGGTCGTAGTCGCCGTCGCAGATCTTGGTGAACGCCTCGATGGTGTCCTCCAGCGGGACCGTCGAACCTTCGATGCCGGTGAACTGCTTGGCCACGTAGGTGTTCTGCGACAGGAAGCGCTGGATGCGGCGAGCCCGGTTGACGAGGATCTTGTCCTCCTCGGAGAGCTCGTCCATGCCGAGGATCGCGATGATGTCCTGCAGCTCCTTGTTGCGCTGCAGGATCCCCTTGACGCGGACCGCGGTGCTGTAGTGGTCCTGGGAGATGTAGCGCGGGTCGAGGATGCGGGACGTCGACGTGAGCGGGTCCACGGCCGGGTAGATGCCCATGGAGGCGATGTCACGAGAGAGCTCGGTGGTCGCGTCCAGGTGGGCGAAGGTCGTGGCCGGGGCCGGGTCGGTGTAGTCGTCGGCGGGCACGTAGATCGCCTGCATCGAGGTGATGGAGTGACCACGCGTCGAGGTGATGCGCTCCTGGAGCACACCCATCTCGTCGGCCAGCGTGGGCTGGTAGCCCACGGCGGACGGCATACGACCGAGGAGGGTGGAGACCTCCGAGCCGGCCTGCGTGAAGCGGAAGATGTTGTCGATGAAGAGCAGCACGTCCTGCTTCTGGACGTCGCGGAAGTACTCCGCCATCGTCAGGGCCGACAGCGCGACGCGCAGACGCGTGCCCGGCGGCTCGTCCATCTGGCCGAAGACGAGAGCGGTCTGCCCGAGGACACCCGCCTCCTCCATCTCGACCATGAGGTCGTTGCCCTCACGGGTGCGCTCGCCGACACCGGCGAACACCGACACACCACCGTGGTCGCGGGCGACACGGGCGATCATCTCCTGGATGAGGACCGTCTTGCCGACGCCGGCGCCGCCGAACAGGCCGATCTTGCCGCCCTGCACGTACGGCGTCAGCAGGTCGATGACCTTGATGCCCGTCTGGAACATCTGCGTCTTGGACTCGAGCTGGTCGAAGGCCGGCGCCTGGCGGTGGATGCCCCAGCGCTCGTTGACCTCGAAGCGCTCGCCCTCGGCGAGGTTGAGCACCTCGCCGGTGGTGTTGAAGACCTTGCCGAGCGTCACGTCGCCGACGGGGACGGTGATCGGGCCGCCGGTGTCGCGCACCGTCGCGCCGCGGACGAGGCCGTCGGTGGGCTGCAGGGACACGGCGCGCACGAGGTTGTCGCCGATGTGCTGGGCGACCTCGAGGTTCAGCGTCTTGGTCTCACCGCCGAGCTCGACGTCGACCTTGAGCAGGTTGTACATCTCGGGCATGGCGTCGGCGGGGAACTCCACGTCGACGACCGGGCCGATGGAACGGGAGACCCGACCGACGCCGCCCTCGGCGGGGGCGCCCTGCTGGGCCTCGTTCATGGTGGCAGTCATGGCTGTCTCTACCTTCTTGTGTTGGGCGGCTTACTTGGCGTCCGCGAGGGCGTTGGCGCCGCCCACGATTTCGCTGATCTCTTGGGTGATCTCGGCCTGACGAGCCTGGTTGGCCAGACGCGTGTAGGTCTTGATGAGCTCCTCGGCGTTGTCCGTCGCCGACTTCATCGCGCGCTGGCGCGACGCGAGCTCGGAGGCGGCCGCACCCAGCAGGCAGGTGTAGATGCGTGAGGTGACGTACTTGGGCAGGAGCGCGTCGAGCACGGTCTCGGCGTCCGGCTCGAACGAGAACTGCGGCTGCAGGCCCTCGTCGCCCGGCTCCTCCAGGAAGCCCTCGTCGACGTCCACGCGCTGACCCCGCTCCACGACCTCCAGCGGCAGCAGGCGCAGGGCCCGGGGCTGCTGGGTGACCATGGTGCGGAAGCGGGTGTAGACGACGTGGATCTCGTCGCAGCCGCCGTCCTCGGTGTCGCGCAGGAAGTCCTGCATGACGCGCTCACCGATCTCCTGCGCGTGCGCGAACTTGGGCGCGTCGCTGAAGCCCTCCCAGGCATCGGCATACTGGCGGTCGCGGAACTTGAACCACGCCACGGCCTTGCGACCGACGATGTAGGGCACGACCTCCTTGCCCTCGGACCGCAGCCGCTCCATGAGCTCGTTGGCGGTCTTGAGCGCGGACGCCGAGTAGGCCCCGGCCAGGCCGCGGTCGCTGGTGATGATGAGGACGCCGGCCCGTCGGCCCTCGCTCGTGCGTGTGGTCAGCGGGTGATCCTCGCCTGCGTATGACGCCGCCGCCGACACCGCACGCGTCAGCGCGTGGGTGTAGGGGGCTGCGCTCATGACGGCCTCGCGGGCCTTGACCACGCGGGAGGCGGCGATGAGCTCCATCGCCTTGGTGATCTTTTTGGTCGCGCTGACGGACCGGATGCGCTGGCGGTAGACCCGCATCTGCCCACCCATGTAGTTGCCGCCTTCCTGGGGTTCTTGCCTGGAGTGTCTGGTGTCCGGTGTGCCGCTGGTGACGGCGGTCGGTGCCGGGATCTCCCCGCGGGGTCTCCCCCGGCACCGACGCGCGCGTCAGGTCAGTGGCGCTCGATCTGCGCGCGGTCCATCTCGTCGTCCTCGATGGAGCTGAACTCCTCGTGGCCCGGGTGGATGCCCGCGTGCTCGGTGCCCGGACGGAACTGCTGCTTGAACGCCGTCATGGCGTCCTCCATCGCGGCCTTGGCGTCGTCGTCCAGCTTCTTGGTCTCGCGGATCGCGTCCAGGATGCCGCCGCGCTCGCGCCGGACGTAGTCGATGAACTCCGCCTCGAAGCGGCGCACGTCGTCGACGTCCACGTCGTCCAGCTTGCCGGAGGTGCCGGCCCAGACCACGAGGACCTGGTCCTCGACGGCCATCGGCGACGCCTGCGGCTGCTTGAGCAGCTCGACCAGACGGGCACCGCGGGCCAGCTGCTGGCGCGACGCGGGGTCCAGGTCGGAGGCGAACATGGCGAAGGCCTCCATGGCGCGGAACTGCGCCAGGTCCACCTTGAGGCGACCCGAGACCTCCTTCATCGCCTTGATCTGCGCGGAGCCACCGACGCGGGACACCGAGATGCCCACGTCGACGGCCGGACGGACGTTGGCGTTGAACAGGTCGCCCTGCAGGTAGATCTGGCCGTCCGTGATGGAGATGACGTTGGTCGGGATGTAGGCCGACACGTCACCGGCCTTGGTCTCGATGATCGGCAGACCCGTCATCGACCCGTGCCCGAGCTCGTCGGACAGCTTGGCGCAACGCTCCAGCAGCCGGCTGTGCAGGTAGAACACGTCGCCGGGGTAGGCCTCGCGGCCCGGCGGGCGGCGCAGCAGCAGCGACACGGCGCGGTAGGCCTCGGCCTGCTTGGACAGGTCGTCGAAGACGATGAGGACGTGCTTGCCGTCATACATCCAGTGCTGGCCGATGGCTGAGCCGGTGTAGGGCGCGAGGTACTTGAAGCCCGCAGCGTCGGAGGCCGGGGCCGCGACGATCGTGGTGTACTCCATCGCGCCGGCCTCCTCGAGGGTGCCACGCACCGAGGCGATGGTGGATCCCTTCTGGCCGATGGCGACGTAGATGCAGCGGACCTGCTTGTCCGGGTCGCCGGACTCCCAGTTGGCGCGCTGGTTGATGATCGTGTCCACCGCGACCGTGGTCTTGCCGGTCTGGCGGTCGCCGATGATCAGCTGACGCTGGCCACGGCCGATCGGGATCATCGAGTCGATGGCCTTGATGCCGGTCTGCATCGGCTCGTGGACCGACTTGCGCGAGACCACGTTGGGCGCCTGCAGCTCGAGGGCGCGGCGGCCCTCGGCCTGGATCTCGCCCAGGCCGTCGATCGGCTGGCCCAGCGGGTTGATCACGCGGCCCATGAAGGCGTCGCCGACGGGCACGGACAGCACCTCGCCGGTGCGCTTGACCGGCTGGCCCTCCTCGATGCCGGAGAAGTCACCCAGGATGACGACACCGATCTCGTGCACGTCGAGGTTGAGGGCGAGGCCGAGCGTGCCGTCCTCGAACTCGAGCAGCTCGTTGGTCATGGCCGAGGGCAGGCCCTCGACGTGGGCGATACCGTCACCGGCGTCGACGACACGACCGACCTCTTCGCGCGAGGCCGCACCAGGGTGGTACGACTGCACGAAGCTGTCCAGGGCGTCCCGGATCTCGTCCGGACGGATCGAAAGCTCCGTCATCTCTAACTTCTCTCCTCGTAGCGGTCGCGCGGACCGACGTTGGTGTGTCTGGTGGTGCGTCGGACCCGCACTCAGGCGCCGAAGTGACGGCGCGCTGCGTCGAGCTTGGTGACGATGGTGCCGTCGACGACCTCGTCGCCGACCTGCACCCGGATGCCGCCGACGACCTGCGGGTCGAGGACGACCTTGAGCAGGACGGGGCGGCCGTAGGTCTGGCCCAGCGCGGCGGCCAGGCGGTCGTGCTGCTCCTGCGAGAGCGGGCTGGCGACGGTGACGACCGCGCTCAGCTGCGCACGTCGGGCGGCGGCGACCGAGAGGTACTCCTCGATGACGGTCGAGACCTTGCGGCCACGACCCGCGACGACGGCCTGGTGGGCCAGGCGCCGCGTCTCGGGGTGGGCCTTGCCCGCGAGGAGCTGGTCGACGACCTGCCCCTTGCGCTCGGCCGGCAGCTGCGGGTCCGAGAGCGCCTCGCGCAGCTCGGGCGACCCGGTGACGGTCCGCTCGAACCTGAAGAGCTGCTCCTCGACGTCGTCCGCGCGTCCGGCGTTCTCCGACAGCGCCACCTGGGCCTCGACGGCCAGCAGCTCGACGGTGTCGGACAGGTCCCGCGCCTTGGACCAGCGCTGGGAGGCGACCGCGCCGAGCACGTCGAGCGTGCCGGGCTGCACCTTGCCCTCAAGCAGGCGGCGGACCAGGCCCCGCTTGCTCTCCGCGTCCCGCGAGGGATCGGCGAGCGCGCGGCGCAGGGTGGCGGACCCGTCGATGACCCCGGCGACCGAGAAGAGGTCCTCGGACACGGCGGACCAGTCGGCCCCCGACTCCAGGACGCCCTGCAGGGCCTTGCGGCTCTCGATGAGTCCTCCGCGCGACGCGCCCTGCATCAGAACGCCCCGTCCGTCTGCTCGCCGGCCCGGGAGGCGCCGGCGCTGGCGCCGCTGCCGACGACCTGCGGACGGATGTCACCGGACTCGAGCTCGGCGAGGAAGCGGTCGACGATGCCCTTCTGACGGGTCTCGTCGTGCAGCGACTCGCCCACGATGCGGCTCGCGAGGTCGGTCGAGATGCGACCCACCTCGGAGCGCAGCGAGACGACCGCCTGCTGGCGCTCGGCCTCGATCTGCTTGTGCGCCGACTCGGTGATCCGGTTGGCCTCGGCCTGGGCCTGACCACGCATCTCCGCGACGATCGCCGCGCCCTGCTCCTTGGCCTCCTCGCGGATGCGAGCGGCCTCGTCACGAGCCTCGGCGAGCTGCGCCTTGTACTCCGCCAGGGCGGCCTCGGCCTCGCGCTGCGCGGCCTCGGCCTTGTCCATGCCGCCCTCGATCGCGGCGGTGCGCTCGGCGTACGCGCGCTCGAGGTTGGGCACGACCTTCTTGGCGACGACGAACCACAGGATCGCGAACACCACGAGGGTGAAGATGAGCTCGGGGATGTGCGGGATCAGCGGCATGTCGTTGCCGCCCTCGGCGGCAGGCACGGCCGCGACGAGCGACGTGGCAGTTAGCTGCACGTTCTTCTCCTACCTAGACGACGGACTTCGAGCGGGTGACGCGCGAGGTCGTCAGTTGTTGATGAAGAAGAGGACGAAGCCCAGGATCGCGAGGGCCTCGGCCACGGCGAAGCCGAAGATCGCCTGCGGACGCAGGAGACCGGCGGCCTCGGGCTGGCGGGCGATGCCGTTGATCAGGGCGGCGAAGATGAGACCGATGGCGATGGCCGGGCCGAGCGTCGCGATGCCGTAGCCGACGAGGGACATCGAGCCGCTGATCTCCAGGAAGTGCTGCATCTCTAGATTTCTCTCTCTGTGGGTGACCCGGGAGGCTGCCCGCCCGGGAGTCTGTGGGGTGTATTCGGTTGTGGTCGAACGGCGCTGGGCCGGTGGATCAGTGCTCGTCAGCCACGGCGCCACCGAAGTAGGAGGCGGCGAGCATGACGAACACGTAGGCCTGGATGGCCTGGATCAACAGCTCGAGGAGCTGCATGAGGAAGCCCATCACGAAGGCGCCGACGCCGGCGACCATGAAGCCCGGGTTGCCGGACAGCAGGAGGTAGGCACCGCCGAGGATGAACACACCCATCAGCATGTGGCCGGCGAACATGTTGCCGAACAGACGGAGGGTGAGCGTGAGCGGCCGGATGAGGAAGAAGCTCGCGAACTCGAGGATGAAGATGATCGGCGCGAGGAAGATCGGGACGCCGGCCGGCACGAGCATCTTGAAGTAGCCGCCGAGGCCGTGCTTCTTGATGCCGGCGTAGTGGTAGCCGATGTACACGATCGCGACGAGCGGGATCACCATGCCGATGCGGCTGAGCGTCGGGAAGTTGGTGAACGGCGTGGAGCCGAACCAGTTGTTGACGATGATGAACAGGAACAGCGCGAACAGCAGCGGGGTGAAGCGCTTGAAGTCGCGGGAGCCGATCATGTCGCGGGCCACGCCGTTGCGGACGAAGTCGTAGGCCTGCTCGAGGAACCACTGACGCTTGGTGGGGACGACGGCCACGCGCTTGGAGGCCCACAGCAGCCACCCGACCAGGAGCACGACCGACAGCAGGGCCAGCAGCATCGGGCGGGTGAACCAGTCACCGATCAGCGGGACGTAGAAGTCGCCGGGAGAGGGCGGGGTGAATCCCTCGCCGCTGGACGCCGGGAGGCTACCGATGGCAGGCCTGGCGGTGACGATCACTGTGTCTCCTCGTTGAAGCTGAACAGGACGATGTGGACGCGAACGGCAGCGGGGCGTGGACTCGTCATCACAGTCAGGCCCTACCGTACCGGACCCATACGACATACAGAGAAAGGGCGAACCCGACGGCGATGCCCACCGGCAGCAGGAATCCCGTGCCCCACCAGACGTCGAGACCCTTGCCGATCAACCCGAAGGCGACCGGGCCCGAGATGAGGTAGGACGTGACGTCGGTGGCGGTCGAGTGCGCCAGGGCGTCCGCGGTGCGCGGCGTGTGCTGCTCGTCGGCGGGGTCGCGCTGGTCGGAGGTGCTCATCGGCGGTCCTCCCCACCCAGGTCGGGGTAGATCTCGTGACGTCCGCGGGCGAACGCGACCGTGTGGCAGACCTGCCACACGAGCACCCCGGCGACCGCTCCCCCGGCGAAGGCCATGGGCTCCATGAAGCCGGCCTCGCGCAGCAGCGCGTAGACGAGGAACAGCAGGCCCAGCTGCGTGGCGTAGACCACGAAGGCACCGGGCAGGACCGTTGCAGCGGGGCCCTTGACCAGGGCCGAGACGGCCACGACGCCGAGGGCGAAGAAGGCGGTGGTGGTGGCGGCGCCCAGCGAGGCGCTGGCCAGGCCGCGCCACCCGCGGTAGAGGGCGCCCGCCCCGGCGACGAGGGGCAGCGCCGCCACGGAGCCGAGGACCGCTGTGCGCAGCATCGCGGACGAGACGTCCGGGCTGGGGGTGCGGGGGCGCCGTGCGGGCAAGGGGCTGTCCTCGGGTCGGGGTGGGGCTCGAGCAACGGGTCTGGCGGGGCGGGTGATCAGCCTCCGCACACTCGCCGTCGAGCGCTTGTGAACGCTATCACAAGGTCTGCCGGTCGAGGGAGCTGCGATGGCTGAACGTGAGGTAGCTCGCGACGAGAATCGCTGCAGCGACCGCGATCACGGGGATCCAGCCGTCGAACATCGCGACCGCCAGCACGCCGACCGACACGATCGCCGCCCAGAGGTAGAGCAGCAGCACGGCGTGGGGGTGGCTGTGCCCGGCCCGCAGCATCCGGTGGTGCAGGTGGTGGGCGTCCGGGTGCCACGGCTGGATGCCGGCCCGGGTGCGGCGCACGACGGCCAGCACCACGTCGAGCAGCGGCAGGGACAGGATCGCGAGGGGCAGCACCAGCGGCATCCACGCCAGCACCGCCGTCGAGCGGCCCGCCGCCATGCCGACCTGCGTGGGGTCGAGGGAGGTCATCGAGATGGTCGCCGCGGCGAGCAGGAGGCCGAGCAGCAGGGCGCCGCTGTCGCCCATGAACAGCCGCGCGGGGTGGAAGTTGTGCGGGAGGAAGCCCGCGCAGCACCCCACGAGGGCGGCCGAGATGAGCGTCGCCGACGAGAACACGTTGGGCGGGTTGTAGGACATCGAGACGACATAGCTGTAGGTGAAGAAGGTGAGCGCCGCGATGCCGACGATGCCCGCCGCGAGCCCGTCGAGCCCGTCCACGAAGTTGACGGCGTTGGTCGTCACGACCACGACCAGGATCGTGAGGGCGATCATGACGGCGAGCGGCAGGACGGTCTGGCCGAACACCGGGACCGAGAGCAGCTGCAGGCCCTGGTAGGCCATGATCCCGGCCGCGAGGACCTGCCCGGCCAGCTTGGTCAGCCAGTCGAGCTCGCGGACGTCGTCCACGGCGCCGACCAGGCACACGAGGACGGCACCGACGACCACCCCCGTCATACGGCCGTCGCTGAAGACGCTCTCGGCGGCCACCCGCCCCTCGACGTGACCACCGAGGAAGGGCAGCCGCCAGGCCAGCAGCACCGCCCCGAGGAAGCCCAGCAGGATCGCCACTCCCCCGAGCCGCGGGATCGGGACGACGTGCACGTCCCGGTCCCGGACCGCCGTCATGGCACCGGTGCGGACGGCGAGCCAGCGCACGAGAGGCGTCGTCAGGAAGGTGATCGCCGCAGCGACCACCATGACGAAGAGGTACTCACGCACGCCGGCTCGCCCTCGGCCAGGTCAGCGGGGGTAGGCCGGGAAGCGCGTGCAGAGGTCCTCGACCGTCGCCCGGATGTCCTTGGCCACCGGGTGCTGGGGGTCGCCGTCGGTCTGGGTGACGGCCCGGTGGATGACGTCGGCGATGACGTCCATCTCGGGCAGGCCCATGCCCTGCGTGGTCACCGAGGGGGTGCCGACGCGGATGCCGGAGGCGACGTTGGCCTTCTGCGGGTCGAAGGGGATGGCGTTCTTGTTGAGGACGATGCCGGCCGCGTCGCAGCGCGCCTCGGCGTCGGCGCCGGTGACGCCGACCTTCTGCAGGTCGAGCAGGGCCAGGTGCGTGTCGGTGCCGCCGGTCGTCGGGCGGACGTCGCGCTCGGCCAGGCCCGCGGCCAGGCGCTGGGCGTTGGCGATGACGTCCTTGGCGTACTGCTGGTAGTCGGGCTGCATGCACTCCTTGAAGTTGACGGCCTTGGCCGCCACCGTGTGCATCTGCGGGCCCCCCTGCATCATCGGGAACACGGCCTTGTCGAGCTTGGCGGCGTGCTCCTCGCGGCAGACGAGGGCGCCGGAGCGCGGCCCGCGCAGGACCTTGTGCGTCGTGAAGGTGACGACGTCGGCGTGCGGCACCGGAGACGGGATGGCCTTGCCGGCCACCAGGCCGATGAAGTGGGCCGCGTCGACCCAGAAGATGGCGCCGACCTCGTCCGCGATGTCGCGGAAGGCCTGGAAGTCGATGAGGCGCGGGATGGCGGACCCACCCGCCAGGATCACCTTGGGGCGGTGCTGCCGCGCCAGGTCGCGGACCTGGTCGTAGTCGATGTCCTCGGTGTCCTTGTCGACGCCGTAGTGCGCGACGTCGAACCACTTGCCCGAGAAGGACACCTTGGCGCCGTGGGTCAGGTGGCCGCCGTGCGGCAGCGACATGGCCAGGACCTTGTCGCCGGGCTGGCAGAAGGCGCCGTAGACGGCCTGGTTGGCGCTGGCGCCGGAGTGGGGCTGGACGTTGGCGTGCTCGGCCCCGAACAGCTCCTTGCACCGGTCGATGGCGATCTGCTCGGCCTTGTCGACCTCGGAGCAACCGCCGTAGTAGCGACGACCCGGGTATCCCTCGGCGTACTTGTTGGAGAGCGTGGACCCGAGGGCGGTGAGCACCGCGGGGCTCGAGAGGTTCTCGCTGGCGATCAGCTGCAGCCCGCTGCGGATGCGGGTCAGCTCGGACTGCAGGACGCCGGCGATCTCCGGGTCGAGGGCCTCGAGGGCGGCGTAGTCGGAACCGTAGAACGGGGTGTCGGACATGCGTGTGCTCCCGGGTGCGTGGGGTGGACGGTGACGGGCGGCGGTGGCCTGGGCCTCAGCCTAGAGGGTGGGGCCGTCGGGACGTCCGGACGGCGTGCCGGGGTCGAGGCGCGGGAGGCCGGCGAGCCGGTCGTCGTGCGCGCTCTCCTGCCTTGCAGATTCACCATCGCCGAGGTCACCCTCGCCGAGGTCACCTTCGGCGGGGTCGTCGTCGCCCTCGAGGCGCACCGACCCGAGGACCTCGCGCAGCGCGTCCTCGTCGATGGCACCGTCGCGCAGGACGCGGGGCCGCTCCTGCGTGCAGTCGAGGATCGTGGAGGCCTCGCCGTCCTCGCAGGGGCCTCCGTCGAGGTAGACGCCGACCGCGTCGCCGAGCATCGCCTCGGCCTCCTCGGCGGTCATCGCGGCGGGCTCCCCCGTCAGGTTGGCGCTGGTCACGGCCATCGGACCGACCTCGGTCAGCAGCGCGATCGCGGTCTCGTCCTGCGGGATGCGCAGCGCCACGGTGCCGTTGGTCTCGCCGAGGTCCCACATCAAGGAGGGCTGGGCCAGCAGCACGAGGGTGAGGGGGCCCGGCCAGAACCGCTCCATCAGGTCCCGGGCATAGGGCGGGACGTCGATCGCGAGGCCGTCGACGGTGCGGGCGTGAGGCACGAGCACGGGCGGAGGCATGTGCCGGTCGCGACCCTTGGCCGCCAGGACGGCCGCGACCGCGTCGGGGTTGAACGCGTCGGCCCCGACGCCGTAGACGGTGTCGGTCGGCAGGACGACGACCTCGCCGCGTCGCACGGCGTCGGCCGCCGCGGCCACGCCCTCGTGTCGCCCCTCAGGCGTCGTGCAGTCGAAGTGCGCAGGGCTGTCGCTCATGCCGCCGAGCCTATCGGCCCGAGGACTCCCCCTCGGTGACGCGACCGGAGCGACGAGCGGTGGTCGTGCGGGGCCGGTCGGCGAGGTCGCGGTGGTCGCGCACGTCCTCCCACTCCCCCGTGCGACGCAGGGCGGCAGGCAGGGTGTCCCCCTGCGAGTCGGCGTGCTCCATGACGAGCAGGCCGCCGGGGCGCAGCAGCACCGCCGCGGTGCGCGCCACGTCGAGCGGTATGCCGAGCCCGTCCCCCGGCCCGCCGTAGAGCGCCATGGTCGGGTCGTGGTCGCGGACCTCGGGCTCGCGCGGCACGGCGTCCTGGGGGACGTAGGGCGGGTTGGACACGACGACGTCGACCCGGCCGGCCACGGGGCTCAGAGGCGCCAGGTCCGGCGCGTCGCGCGGGTCGCCGGTCGCGTCCGCAAGGATCACCGTCACGTCGAGGTCGAGCCTCTCGGCGTTGTGCCGCGCCCGACGAAAGGCCAGGTCGGAGGCCTCCACGGCGTAGACCCGCGCTGGAGGGTGCTCGTCCTTGACCGCCAGCGCGATGGCCCCAGATCCCGTGCACAGGTCCACGACCACCGGGCCAGCCGCGAGACGGGAGAGCTCTGCCAGCACGAGCTCGACGGCGAGCTCGGTCTCGGGTCGCGGCACGAAGGTCCCCGGCCCGACGGACAGCTCGAGCCGCCGGAAGCCGGCCCGGCCCGTGAGGTGCTGGAGGGGGACGCGGGCGGCGCGGTGGTCGAGCAGCTCGGCATACCGGCTCGCCTGTCGCTCGGTCAGGCGGGTCCCGAGGACCATGCCCCGGTGCACCTCGCCGGGGTCGCAACCGAGCACGTATGCCGCCAGCGCCACCGCGTCGACCTGTGGCGAGGGCACCCCGGACCCCGCGAGGCGGGCCGTCGCCGCACGGACGACGCCGCGCAGGTCGGTCACGCGTCGGACCCCGCCACCGCGGCCAGGCGGGAGGCCTCGTCGAGCTCGACCGCCGACGCCACGACGGGGTCGAGGTCGCCGTCGAGGACGTGGTCGAGGTTGTAGGCCTTGTAGCCGGTGCGGTGGTCCGCGATGCGGTTCTCGGGGAAGTTGTAGGTGCGGATCCGCTCGGAGCGGTCGACCGTGCGCACCTGCGAGCGACGCGCGTCCGACGCCGCGGCCGCCGCCTCGTCGCGGGCCATCTGCAGCAGCCGCGCGCGCAGGACGCGCATGGCCGACTCCTTGTTCTGCAGCTGGGACTTCTCGTTCTGGCAGGAGACGACCGTGCCGGTCGGCAGGTGCGTGATCCGCACCGCCGAGTCGGTGGTGTTGACGCTCTGCCCGCCCGGACCGGACGAGCGGTAGACGTCGATCTTGAGGTCGTTGTCGTGCAGCTCGACCTCGGCGACGTCCTCGACCTCGGGCATGACCAGCACCCCGGCGGCGGACGTGTGGATGCGCCCCTGCGACTCCGTGACGGGGACGCGCTGCACCCGGTGCACGCCGCCCTCGTACTTCAGCAGCGCCCAGGGCGCGTCGCCCGGCTCGAGCGTGCCCTTGGCCTTGACCGCCACGGACACGTCCTTGTAGCCGCCGAGGTCGGACTCGGTGGCATCGATGATCTCGGTGCGCCAGCCGCGACGCTCGGCGTAGCGGAGGTACATCCGCAGCAGGTCGCCGGCGAACAGCGCCGACTCCTCGCCGCCCTCCCCCGCCTTGACCTCGAGGATGACGTCGCGGTCGTCGTCGGGGTCCCGCGGGATCAGCAGCCGTCGCAGCCTGTCCTCGGCGTCGTCGCGCGTGCCCCGCAGGGCCGGCAGCTCCTCGGCGAACGCCGCGTCCTCGGCCGCCAGCTCCTCGGCCGCGCCCACGTCCGCGATCGATGCGCGCCAGGCGTGGTATGCCGCGACGGTGGGCGCCAGCGCGGCATACCTCTTGTTGAGGCGACGCAGCACGGCCTGGTCACCGTGGACCGCGGGGTCGGCCAGCTGACGCTCGAGGTCGGCGTGCTCGTCGACGATCGACCGGGCGGACTCCAGCATGACGACTCCTGTCAGGGACGGGGTGAGACGCGAAGGGCCGGTCCCCCCGACGTGATGTCGGAAGGGACCGGCCCAGGCGAGGTGCTTACTTCTGGCGCTTGCCGTAGCGCGCCTCGAAGCGGGCGACGCGACCACCGGTGTCGAGAATCTTCTGCTTGCCGGTGTAGAACGGGTGGCACTGCGAGCAGACGTCGGCGCTGATCTTGCCGGAGGTCGCCGTGCTCTTGGTGGTGAACGTCGCGCCACAGGTGCAGGTGACCTGGGTCTCGACGTACGCCGGGTGGATGTCCTTCTTCATGGTGGTCTCCCTCTGAGATCGTTGCGCCGGGTCGAGCGAATTCTCGTGAACCGGCAACCTCTCCATTGTGCCAGATGGCGGCACGTCGGTCCTAACGCGGTGGGCGCGGGAGGCATTCCCGCTGGGCCGGAGCGGCGGCCCGCCCGACACAGTGGTCACAGATCCGACATCAGACGCACCCTCACGTCGTATCCGTGACCACTCTGTCGGTGAGGACGGCTCAGTCGTCGTCGCCCTTCAAGGGGGAGTTGGACTGCACCTGCATCAGGAACTCGACGTTGCTCTTGGTCTTCTTGAGGCGGTCGAGGAGGAGCTCGATGCCGGCCTGCTGGTCCAGGGCAGCCAGGACGCGGCGGAGCTTCCACATGATCTTGAGCTCCTCGCTGGACAGCAGGATCTCCTCGCGGCGCGTGCTCGAGGCGTTGATGTCGACCGCGGGGAAGATGCGCCGGTTGGCGAGCTGGCGGTCGAGCTTGAGCTCCATGTTGCCGGTGCCCTTGAACTCCTCGAAGATCACCTCGTCCATCTTGGAGCCGGTCTCGACGAGAGCGGTCGCGAGGATGGTGAGGGAGCCGCCGTGCTCGATGTTGCGGGCCGCACCGAAGAAGCGCTTGGGCGGGTAGAGCGCGGCGGAGTCGACACCACCGGACAGGATGCGACCGCTCGCCGGGGCGGCGAGGTTGTAGGCGCGACCCAGCTTGGTGATCGAGTCGAGCAGCACGACCACGTCCTGGCCCATCTCGACGAGCCGCTTGGCCCGCTCGATGGCCAGCTCGGCGACCGTCGTGTGGTCCGACGCCGGGCGGTCGAAGGTCGAGGAGATGACCTCGCCGCGCACGGCGCGCTGCATGTCGGTGACCTCCTCCGGACGCTCGTCGACCAGGACGACCATCAGGTGGCACTCGGGGTGGTTGCTCGTGATCGCGTTGGCGATCGCCTGCATGACCATCGTCTTGCCGGCCTTGGCCGGGGCGACGATGAGGCCGCGCTGGCCCTTGCCGATCGGCGACACCAGGTCGATGATCCGGGTCGTCAGGACGTTGGGCTGGGTCTCCAGCCGCAGGCGCTCCTGCGGGTAGAGCGGGGTGAGCTTGGCGAAGTCCACCCGGCTGCGCGCCTCGTCGGGCGTCTGACCGTTGATCGCGTCCACCCGCACCAGGGCGCTGAACTTGCCCTGCTTGCCGTGCTGGTGCTGGCCGGTGCCGTCCTCGCCCGGGTCCTTGATGACGCCCTGGACCGCGTCGCCCTTGCGCAGGCCGAACTTCTTGACCAAGCCGAGGGTGACGTAGACGTCGCCCGAGCCGGGCAGGTAGCCGCTGGTGCGCAGGAAGGCGTAGCTGTCGAGCACGTCCAGCACGCCGGCGACGGGCAGCAGCACGTCCTCGTCGTTGTAGGACACGTCCTCACCGGCGCGGAAGTCCTCGGTGCGGCCACGACGCTTGCGGTCGCGGTTGCGCTGACGGCCACGGCGACGGCCGCCCTGCTCGTCGTCGAACCGGTCGTCGCGGTTGTTGTCGCGGTTGTCGCGCTGGTCACGGCCACCGTTGTCGCGGGCGGCGCGGTTGGTGCCGGCGTTGTCGCGGTTGTCCCGAGCCGTGTTGTCGCGGTTGTCGCGGTTGTCGCGGTTGCCACCGTCACGCTGGTCACGACCGCCGTTGTCGCGCTGGGGGCGGTTGGCGCCGTCCCGGTTGTCGCGGCCGGCGTTGTCGCGGTTGTCGCGGTTGTCGCGGTTGCCGTCACGCTGGTCACGGCCGCCGTTGTCGCGGTTGACGTCACGCTGGTCGCGACCGCCGTTGTCGCGGTTGTCGCGCTCGCGGCGGGGGCGCTGCTCGTCGCGGGGAGCGTTGTCGCGCTGGTCGCGCCCGGACCCAGAGGTGTCAGTGCCATTTGCGGCCTGCTGGCCTTCGGCCTGACGACGGAGCTCGGCGGCCAGGTCGGCGGTGCGGCGGTCGGCCTCGGCGTTGCGCTCGCCCTGCGGCGCCGCGCTCGGCGACGAGGCGACGCGGCGACCACGGCGGGTGCGCCGCTCGGGGCGCTCGCCGGGCTCGTCACGGTCGGTGCGGTCCTCGGCCGGTGCGGCGGACTGCGGGGCCTCGTCACGCACGACCTTGTGCCCCTCGTCGCGGCGCAGCCGCTGGGCCTCGTCGCGGCGGGGCTGGTCCTGACCCTCGTCACGACGCAGCTGGGGGGCCTCCTCGCGCCGGGAGGACGGACGCTCCGCCGGCTGACGATCCGACGCCGGGGCGCTGGAGGCGGGAGCGGTGGCCGGAGCCGGGGCGGACGCCTGCGCGGCCGGGGCGGACTCGGCCGCTCCGGACGTGCGACCGCCACCACGGCGCTCGCGGATGGCGGCGACCAGGTCGCTCTTGCGCATCTTGGCGGTGCCGGAGATGCCCATCTCGGAGGCCACGGCCTGCAGCTCGGGCAGACGCATCGCCGACAGAGCGGTCGTGCGTCGCTGAGTCCCACCGGTCACGGTGGTCTCGGTGTTGTCGGTCACGAAGGTTCCTTCCCCCTCGTCGTCTGCCCGGCATCCGCGCCTGGGCAGGTGATGTAGCCGAGAACAGCTCTCGGCGGTCGGTCCACCTCGCGGCTCTGCCCGCCTCGCAGCGCTCGCGCCGCGGCCGGTGGCCTCTGACCGGTGATCGGTCGGTGGGATCGCATCGTGTCGGGTCCCCGTGCGCTCGGTGCCGCACACCCGGAGGTGTCGTGGGCGATGAGGTCGGAGCCGCGACGTCGCGGGTCGGCCGGGAAGCGATGAGGGCCTGGACGCAGGACCGTGAGTCCTGCAGATCCGGGATCATCGGGCCGAACCACCGTCGTGCTCGATGCATACCCAACCTATCACCCGGGGTGGGCGCTGGGCGCCAAGACCCCACATCCGGGCCGCGCGGCGCGGCTCAGCCCTCCAGCCGGACGGCGCGGACACCGACGGTGGGTATGCCGGGCGTCGCCGACCGCCACCCCTGCGGGAGCGGCAGGGCGTGGACCTCGGCGGCCCGGTCGGCGGTCGTCAGCACCAGGACCGTCGGACCCGCCCCGGAGATCACGGCCGCGTGGCCGAGCTCGCGCAGCCCGTCGAGCAGCCGCATGGACTCGGGGTAGGCCTCGCGGCGCTGCTCCTGGTGCAGCCACTCGACGGTGGCGTCCAGCAGCAGCTCGGGACGACGGGACACGGCCTCGACCAGCAGGGCCGCCCTGGCGGAGTTGAGGGCCGCGTGCTTGAGCGGCACCTGCGGCGGCAGCACGGACCGTGCCGTCGAGGTGGACAGCGTGAGGTCGGGCACGAGCACGACCGGCACGACGTCCGGGTGCACCTCGACCTGCACGGTGCGCACGGGCGCCACGGCGGGCGGCCGCGTGGACCAGGACAGGGTCATCCCGCCGTAGACGCTGGCGGAGGAGTTGTCGGGGTGGCCCTCGTGCTCGCCGGACAGCTGGTTGACGAGGTCGAGGTCGACGTCACCGTCGCCACCGCGGGCGAGGTCGACGAGAGCCGTGGCGGCGGCATACCCCGCCACGGCCGCCGTCGCCGAGGACCCGAGCCCCCGCGAGTGCGGGACGCCGTTGCGGCACACGAGGTGCAGGCCGGCGGGCTCGTCGACCCCGAGCCGGGCCAGGCCGGCTGCGAGGCAGCGGTGGACCAGGTGGGACGCGTCGCGGGGCACCTCGTCGGCGGCCTCGCCCGTCACGTCGATGACCAGGGAGTCGCCCGTGACGACCACGTCGTAGGAGTCCCACACGCCCAGCGCGAGACCGATCGCGTCGAACCCCGGGCCTAGGTTGGCGCTGCTGCCCGGCACGTTGACCCGGACGGCGGCGCCCTCGGGCAGGGCGGTCACCGCGGACACGTCAGCCCTCGAGCCCGAGGGCCGACGCGACGGAGACGGCGTCGACGGACACCTTGACCGGCTCGACCTCGGAGCCGTCGGCCATGCGCAGGGCCCACTGCGGGTCCTTGAGTCCGTGGCCGGTGACCGTGCAGACGATGCGTGCGCCGCGCGGGACCAGGCCGGCCTCGGCGGACGTGAGCAGACCGGCGACGGACGCGGCCGAGCCGGGCTCGACGAAGACGCCCTCGCGGGAGGACAGCAGGCGGTGCGCGGCCAGGATCTGGTCGTCGGTCACGGCGTCGATGAGCCCCTCGGACTCGTCGCGCGCGGCCTCGGCCTGCTGCCAGGAGGCGGGGTTGCCGATGCGGATGGCGGTGGCCACGGTCTCGGGGTGGTCGATGGGGTGGCCCTTGACGATCGGGGCGGCCCCCTCGGCCTGGAAGCCCCACATGCGAGGACGCCGCGTGGCGACCGGCGCGAGGCCGTCGGTGATCTCGGCATACTGCCGGTAGCCGCGCCAGTAGGCCGTGATGTTGCCGGCGTTGCCGACGGGGAGGCAGTGGATCTCGGGGGCGTCCCCGAGGGCGTCGACGACCTCGAAGGCCGCGGTCTTCTGCCCCTCGATGCGCGCGGGGTTGACCGAGTTGACCAGCTCGACCGGGTAGGACTCGGCGAGCTTGCGCGCCACGGTCAGGCAGTCGTCGAAGTTGCCCTCGACCTGCAGCAACGTGGCGCCGTGGGCGATGGCCTGGGAGAGCTTGCCCATGGCGATCTTGCCGTCGGGCACGAGGACCGCGCAGGTCATGCCGGCCTTGGTGGCGTAGGCCGCGGCCGACGCGGAGGTGTTGCCGGTCGAGGCACAGATGACGGCCTTGGCGCCGGCGCGGGCGGCGACCGAGATCGCCGTGGTCATGCCGCGGTCCTTGAACGAGCCGGTGGGGTTGAGCCCTTCGTACTTGAGGTAGACCTGCGCCCCGACGAGCTCGGAGAGGTGCTCCGCCTCGATGAGGGGGGTCCCGCCCTCGTGCAGCGTCACCGTGGGCGCGCCGGCCAGCATCGGCAGGCGCTCGCGGTACTCCTCGATCACGCCCTTCCACTGGTGGGCCATGTCACTCTCCTTCGACGCGCATGACGGACGACACCTCACGGACCTGCGGCAGCGCACCGAGCGCCTCGACCGTGGCGCCCAGCGCCGAGTCGGCCGCGGCATGGGTCACGATCACGAGCTCGGCGCGCTCCTCGGTGTCGTGCTCGTCGCCGGTGAGCTGCTGCTGGCGCACCGTCTCGATCGACACGTGGTGGCGGGCGAACTCCGTTGCGACAGCGGCCAGCACGCCGGGCTCGTCGGCCACGTCGAGGCTGATGAAGTAGCGGGTGCGGGCGTCGCCCATGTCGAGCGTCGGCAGGTCGGCATAGGCCGACTCCCCCGGCCCGCGACCGCCCAGCACGCGGTGCCGCGCGACGGCGACGACGTCGCCGAGGACCGCGCTGGCCGTGGGGTCTCCCCCGGCGCCGCGGCCGTAGAACATGAGCTCGCCGGCCGACCGGGCCTCGACGAAGACGGCGTTGAAGGCCTCACGGACCCCGGCCAGCGGGTGCGTGGTGGGGATCATGGCCGGGTGGACCCGGACGCTGATGCCGGTCGGGTGCTCGGGGGTCGCCTCGACCCGCTCGCAGATGGCGAGCAGCTTGACGACGCAGCCCATCGACTCGGCGGCCTGGACGTCGGCGGCGGTGACCTCGGTGATGCCCTCGCGATAGACGTCGTTGCCGCTCACGCGGCTGTGGAAGGCGAGCGAGGCGAGGATCGCGGCCTTGGCGGCAGCGTCGAAGCCCTCGACGTCGGCGGTCGGGTCGGCCTCGGCGTAGCCCAGCGCCTGGGCCTGCTCGACGGCCTCGCCGAAGCCCGCACCGGTCGTGTGCATCTTGTCCAGCACGTAGTTGGTGGTGCCGTTGACGATGCCGAGGACCTTGCGCACGTCGTCGCCGGCGAGGGACTCGCGCAGCGGACGCAGCAGCGGTATGGCGCCCGCCACCGACGCCTCGTAGTAGAGGTCGACGCCGGCGGACTCGGCCGCGGCGTAGAGCTCGGGTCCGCTCTCGGCGAGCAGCGCCTTGTTGGCCGTCACGACGCCCGCGCCGTGCTCGAAGGCCCGCAGGATGAGGGTGCGGGCGGGCTCGATCCCGCCGATGACCTCGACGACGACGTCGGCCCGGGTCACGAGCTCGTCGGCATCCGTGGTGAACAGCTCCGGGTCCACGCTGGCGGCGCTGCGGTCGCGCCCGAGGCGGCGGACGGCGATGCCGACCAGCTCGATCGGGGCACCGATGCGGGCCGCGAACTCGTCGGCCTGCTCGGTCAGCAGCCGCGCCACCGCCGATCCGACGACGCCGCAGCCCAGCAGGGCCACCCGGATCGGGGTCTGCTTGTCGCTGTCCTCCACGGGTGGGGCTCCTTGCTCGTCAGGTCGTGCGACGGTCGGGTCGAGGCTCGAGGACGCGCCCGGTCGTGCGAGACGCTGACGAGCATCCTCGAGCGGCATGGTCGTCACCCTCAGTCTCGACCGGTCTTGTGGTGGCGGCGGCCGTTTGTCCGACATACGGGACGCGAACGTCTCGTATGTCGATCAGGCGTCGGCGACGTCCAGGGCGAGGAGATCCTCGACGGTCTCGCGGCGCACGACCAGCCGGGCCACGCCGTCGCGCACCGCCACGACGGGCGGGCGCGGGGTGTGGTTGTACTGGCTGGCCATCGCGCGGCAGTAGGCGCCGGTCCCCGGCACGGCGATGAGGTCGCCGGGGATGACGTCGGACGGGAGGTACTCGTCGCGCACGACCACGTCGCCGCTCTCGCAGTGGCGGCCCACGACACGGGAGATGACGGGGGCGGCGTCGCTGCGGCGGTTGGCCATGGTGCAGGAGTAGTCGGCGCCGTAGAGGGCGGTGCGGATGTTGTCGCTCATGCCGCCGTCGACCGAGACGTAGAGGCGGGTGGCGCCGCGGTCGACCTGGACCGGCTTGACCGTGCCGACCTCGTAGAGGGTGAAGGTCGACGGACCGGCGATGGCGCGGCCGGGCTCGATGGAGACGCGCGGGGCGTCGATGCCCAGGGAGGTCACCTCGCGACGGACGATCTCGGCCATCTGCTGCGCGAGCTCGGCGGGCGGGAGCGGGGTGTGCTGCGTGGTGTAGGCGATGCCGTAGCCGCCACCGAGGTCGAGCTCGGGCATGGCGACGCCCAGCTCGTCGCGGACGCGCGCGTGCAGCTGCAGGACGCGCCGCGCCGACAGCTCGAACCCGCTGGTCTCGAAGATCTGCGAGCCGATGTGGCTGTGCAGCCCGAGCAGGCGCAGACCGGGGCGGGCGACGATGCGCTCGCAGGCCGCGAAGGCCGCTCCCCCGGCCAGCGAGAAGCCGAACTTCTGGTCCTCGTGGGAGGTCGCGATGAACTCGTGGGTGTGCGCCTCGACCCCGGCGGTCACGCGCACCATGACCCCGACCTCGACGCCGCGGGAGCGGGCGACGGCGGCGACGCGGTCGATCTCGGCGTGGCTGTCGACGATGATCCGCCCGACGCCGGCGTCCACCGCGGCCTCGATCTCGGCGACCGTCTTGTTGTTGCCGTGGAAGCCGATCCGCTCCCCCGGCAGGCCGGCGCGCAGGGCCACGGCCAGCTCGCCGCCGGTGCACACGTCGAGGCAGAGCCCCTCGTCGCGGATCCAGGACGCGACCGCGGTGCACAGGAAGGCCTTGCCCGCGTAGTAGACGTCGCCGCCGCCGCCCAGCTCCGGATCGGCGAAGGCCGCGGCATACGCCTGCTTGAACTCCCTGGCCCGCGTGCGGAAGTCGTCCTCGTCGATGACATAGGCGGCGGTGCCGAACTCGTCCCGGATCCGGGAGACGGGCACGCCCGCGACCGCCAGCTCGCCCGCCGCGTCCTTGGTGACGTTGCGCGCCCACAGGCCGGGCTCGAGCTCGTTGACGTCGCTGGGCCACGGGAGCCACTCGGGAGCGGCGGAGTAGCCGTCGGCGTGCAGGGCACCGGCCTCGTGCGCGTGCATGGTCACAACCTTTCGAGAGGGGTGGCCCCGGACGCGCGCAGGCCGTCGGCCAGGGCGTCCCGGGCCGCGACGACGACCCGGTGGTCGAGGTCGCGCGGGCGGGGTTCTCGGGTCCAGACCAGCACAGACGCGCCGTAGGCCGCGAGCCAGTCCGTCAGGTGGTGCACCCGGCCGTCCGCCGCGAGCCGGTCGCGCACGCGCCAGGCGTCGACGAGGCGGACGAGGACGTCGTGGGGCGGGAGCCGCTCGCCGGGCGGCTGCTCCGCCAGGCGGCACAGCCGGGAGTGGGCGAGCTGGGCGGCATACCGGGCGTTTGTCGGGGTGCGCGCGGTGGCCCGCCGGGTGGTGGCCGGCTGGGTGGCGGGGCCGGGTGCGCGGTCCGCCCACCCGGGCGGCAGGTCGAGCGCCAGGGTCACCAGGGTGGGGTCGTCCAGCCGTATGCCGAGCAGCCCGCGCGGCAGCGCGTCGGCGTCGACGGCCGGCGCGAGGGCCTCGACGAGGAGGCTCGCGTGGTGGGCGGCGGCGTCCGGGTTGCCCGCGGCGAGGCGCAGGGGCAGCGAGGAGATCCAGTCAGGGTGGCGGGCGGGTGTGTCCGTGTGGCGGGCCGGTGTGTCCGTGTGTCCCCCACGGGACGGCTCGAGCGCCACGTCGTGGGGGTCGATGTCGTGGCCGGCGCGCGCGGCGGCATACGAGATCTGCTGGGAGAGGACGAAGCTCGACCCGTGAGCCGGGCTCCCGCTCACGCGCGCCCGCTCGCGGCGAGGATCCCCACCATCGCCAGCAGCTCATCCGGCTCGAAGGGCTTGGCGATGAACCCGTCGACCTCGGCCTGCTCGGCCTGGACGCGGTGGTGCGGCTGCACCGAGGCCGTGACCATGACGATCGGGATGTCCTCGAGCGCCGGATCGGCCCGGATCATCCCGACCATCCACCACCCGTCGCGGCGCGGCATGAGCGCGTCGACCGTGATCACGTCCGGCCGGGGCATGGCCGGGTCGCGGAGGATCTCCAGGGCCTCGACCCCGTCACCGGCCTCGATCACGTCGTAGCCGTCGAGCTCGAGGTTGAGCCGGATCAGCGTCCGGATCTGGTCGGCGTCGTCGCAGACGAGCACCGTCCCCAGCCGCTCGCCGTCGCCCTGGTCCCATTCCATGTTTGCGAGCCTAGGCTGGTATGGTCGACCTTCGCACGAACCGGTCGCTGCGCCATGGCGCGTCGCCCCTCGATCGTGCTGCTGGGCCCCCATAGCTCAGGGGATAGAGCACCGCCCTCCGGAGGCGGGTGCGTAGGTTCGAATCCTACTGGGGGCGCCCGACGCGAAGGCCCGGTCCAGACGGACCGGGCCTTCGCTGTGCTCGGGCTCGACGCACCGGGGCTTTCGTGTCCTTCAGACACCGAGGGTGATCAACTACTACTCTGCGTAGTTAATCCTTTGGTGAATGGAGCCACCCATGCCGGTCCCCCTCCCCCTGGCCCGACGGTCGCGGATCGTCGCCGCCGGCGCCCTCGCCCTGCTGGTCACCGCCCCCGCGGCGGCCGCGAGCACGTCGGCCACGAACCCGTCGGCGGCGAGCCCGTCCGCCGCCCCCACCGCGACCGCGTCCACGAAGGCCACGGGGCCCGCCAAGAGCAGCTCGAGGGGGCACTACATCGTCACGCTCAAGGCACCCCCGGCCGCCGTGGCACCCCGGACCAAGGCGCCGAAGGGTGGCCGCTTCCAGTCGACGAGCGCCGCCGTCCGCGACCACCGCGCGAGCCTCGAGACGACGCAGCGCGCCGTGGCCGCCCGCCGCTCGGTCGCGATCGAGCGGCAGTTCACCGTGGCCACCAACGGGTTCAGCGCCCGCCTGGACGCAGGGCAGGTCGCCGCGCTGCGGTCGGACCCCGAGGTCGCCGCCGTCGATCCCGTGCAGCGCCGGCGCCCCACCGTCTACCAGACCCCTGACGCGCTCGGCCTGACGGGCACGTCCGGCGTGTGGGCCCGGGTCGGCGCCGGGTCCACTCCCCCGACGAGCGCCGCGACGGCCGGCCGGGGCGTCGTCGTCGGCGTGCTCGACACGGGGGTGTGGCCCGAGAACGCCAGCTTCACGGGACCGGCGCTCGGGACGGCGACCACGAGCACGGTGGGGTCGGCATACAGCCTGGACCGCGGGGCCACGACGACGCTGACCAAGGCCGACGGCGGGACCTTCCGCGGGAGCTGCACGGGCGCGGTGGGCAGCAACCCGGTCGAGGTCTGGACCTCGGCCCTGTGCAACCAGAAGCTCGTGTCCGCCCGCGCCTTCCCGACCGGCGACCCGGACTGGCGCAAGACGTCCCCGAGCGCCGGCAACCCGGACTACTGGTCCCCCCGCGACAACGACGGTCACGGCACCCACACGGCCTCGACCGCCGCCGGTCGCGAGGTCGACATGGGCGGGGCCTGGGGTCGCAGCGCAGGGATCGCGCCCGGTGCCGCCGTCGCGGCCTACAAGGTGTGCTGGGACTTCGACGGCGTCGACCAGGACCGCGACGGGATCAACGACAACTACTGCCTCGACGACTCCGTCGTGGCCGCCGTCGACCAGGCCGTGCTCGACGGGGTGGACGTGCTCAACTACTCGATCTCGGGGTCCTCGGACCGTGTGACCGATCCCGTGTCGCTGGCCTTCCAGCGCGCCGACGCGGCGGGCGTCGCCGTCGTGGCGGCCGGGAGCAACGACGGGCCCAGGGCCGGCACCGTGGACCATGTCGCGCCGTGGGTGACGACCGTGGCCGCCGCCAGCCACACCTCGCCGATGGCGGTGGCGGACTTCTCGGGTCGCGGCCCGACGTCGGCGTCGGGCTCGGGCATCATCAAGCCCGACCTGGCCGCGCCCGGCGTCGGCATCGTGGCCGGGTCGGTCCCGTGGCGGGCCGGCTGGTCGACCACCGCGCCCTCGGTCTACGAGAACATGTCGGGCACGTCCATGGCGAGCCCCCACGTCGCCGGCCTGACCGCGCTGCTCGAGGCGCGCCATGCGCGGGAAGCAGCGTGGACGCCGAGCGCCATACGGTCCGCGCTCATGATGACCAGCGTCGACACGACCACGACCGACCCGTTCGCCCAGGGGGCGGGGTATGTCGCCCCGGCGGCCGCCCTCGACCCGGGCCTCCTGCTCGACGCGACGCCCGAGGACATGGCGAGGTTCGCGCAGGGTCAGGGCGTGGACACCGGCCGGACGCCGCTCGACCCCACCGACCTCAACCTCGCCTCGATCGCCGTGCCGCTGCAGGGCGGTGACGTGCGGGTGACGCGGCGGTTCACCGCGACCCGGAGCGGCACCTGGTCGGTCCGCGCCTCCCTCCCGGGGTATGTCGTGACCGCGCCCGCCAGCATCACCGCCACCGCGGGGTCGCCCGTGACGCTCTCGCTGGTCCTGCGCCCGTCGACCGCGACCAACGGCGCCTGGGCCAAGGGGAGGGTCACGCTGACGCCCACCGCCGGTGGCTCGACGCTGCACCTGCCGATCGTGTCGCGGTCCGGGTTCTCCCAGCCGGGAGAGCTGTCGGCGACCGGACGCTCCGGTCGCCTGCCCATCCGGGTGGCGAGCCCCACGTCCGGCCGGTTCACGCCCGTGACGGGGCTGGCGACCGGACGCCGTGACCCGGGCACGGTGAGCCAGGGCGGCACGTGGGCCACCCCGTCCCTGACGGTGGCTGCCGGGTCGCCCCTGCTGCGGGGAGACCTCGTCGCCGCGAACGGCGCCGACGACCTGGACCTCTACCTCCAGCGGCTGGACGGCAGCACCTGGACCACGGTCGGGGCCGCGGAGACCGAGTCGGGCGACGAGACGCTGGACGTCGGCAGCCCGGCGGCCGGGACCTACCGGTTCGTCGTGCAGGGGTATGCCGTCTCCGGGACCGCCTCGTTCACGCTCGAGACCTTTGCGGTGCAGAGCGGCCGCGACGCGATGTTCACGGTCAACCCACGCACGTCGCTGCTGACCAGCGGCGCGACCGCCACGCCCTGGCTGGTGTGGCAGGGCCTGGAGCCGCGACGGGTCTACCTGGGCTACGTGCGCTACCCGACGTCGCCGCGGGCGACGCTGCTGCGCATCGCCACCTGACCTCGGGCGCGGTGGCCGCGGGCGAAGTCGGGCGGATGTGCCTACCTCAGGTCGTCACATCCGCCTGGCGTGCCAAGTCGGGCGGACGTGACTACCTGAGGTAGGTGCGGGGCAGGTGGGTGCGCGGCGCCATGCGCGGGCCGCGGCGCGGGCGCACCTGGCCGCTCAGCTCGAGCAGCCGCGTGACGCGGAACCGGTGCCCCCGATAGGGCTCGAGCAGCTCCGCCATGCCGTGGTCGTCGGTCTCGCGGCCGGCCAGCGCCCACCCGACGTTGCGCGCCACGTGGTAGTCGCCGAAGCTCACCGCGTCGGCGTCGCCGAGGGCCCGCTGCCGCACCTCGGCGGCCGTCCACACCCCGATCCCCGGTATGGCGCGGAGCCGCCGGTGGGCCTCGCGCGGGTCGAGGTCGACGCACTCTTCCAGGCGCGGAGCCACCGCCAGCGCCCGCTGGACGGTCGCCGAGCGAGCCCCGTCGACGCCGGCCTGCAGCCACGCCCAGGACGGCACCTGGCGCCACACCTGCACCGACGGGGCGACCATCAGGCCGAGACCCTCACCGGGGCCTGGTGCCGGCTCGCCATACGTCCGCACGAGGCGGCGATAGCCGCCGAAGGCCTCCTGACCCGTGACCTTCTGCTCGATGACGGCCGGGACCAAGGCCTCGACGACGAGGCCGGTCCGCGCGATCCGGAAGCCCGGGTGGCGGCGGTGGGCGTCGCGCACCACGTCGTGGACGGGCACCAGCCCGGTCGCGTCGTCCTGCTCCCCGACCAGCCCCGGCAGATGCTCCAGGGACCACTCGGCCCCCGGGCCCCAGGCCTCACCCACCACCTCGTCGGCCTGGCGCTCGAGGTGGATCGTCACCGGGCCGTCGGGGGTGCGCATCGCCCGCCACCACCCACCCGTGGCCGTGCGACGTCCGGTCGGGTCACCGCCTCCCCGCTGCAGGGCGGCCAGGGTCGACCGGAGGTCCAGCGGGCGGTCGAGCCGGATCCGGCGCACTCAGCGTCGCCGCAGCGTCAGCCGGGCCAGGGCGTAGGCGCTGCCGTCGGTGCGCACCTGCTCGTCGTCGCGCGCGCCACGGACGGCGGCGGTGAGGCGCCGCCCCACCTCGCCGTCGAGGTCGCCGACGAGTCGCAGCCCCCACCCGTCGGCGCGGGCCTCGAGGGCCCGCAGGTCGGCTCGCCCCAGGGCTCCCTCGGCGTCCGCGTCGCCGACGGGCACGGTCACCACGACGACCCCACCCGGTCGCAGCACGACCCCGGCCAGCTCGAGCACGGCGTCGACGTCGTCCGCCACCGCGCCGGCCGGGTGCAGGCGGGCCAGCAGGTCGACGCTCCCCCGCTCGTGCGGGACCTCGCGCGAGACGGCGAAACCCAGCGCCCGGCACCACCGCGACAGCGGCGACCAGCGACCTCCGAGATCGACGACCTGGCTGCGGTGCGTGCCGTCGTCGACGAGGCGCAGCAGCGCGGCGAGGGCACCCATCGCCGCCCACGCGTTGACCTCGTCGAGGACCATCGGGAGCCCCAGGTCGTCGGCCGCCTCGCGGTGCTCCTCGGCCTCGGCGTAGGACGCCAGCACGTCGGTCGGCAGCACCCACTCAGGCAGGTCGCCGGCCGCGCCGAGCCGCGCCCGCACGCCCCAGCGCGAGCTCGCGTGCAGCCGCCGAGCGGCGTCCGTGGCGATCGCCGCCCCGGCGGTGACGCCCGCGACCCGCCCCAGCGTCCTCGCCACCTGGCCCAGCGCCATCCGTGGTCCTCCGTCATCCTCGAGATCGGCTCTCGCCAGCCTAGTAGGTCCGGTCGCTAGGCTGGGCCGATGCCGACCCTGCGCGAGCTCCTCCCCGCCCTGCAGTCCCGCGACGTCAGCCAGCCGGCGATCACGTGCTACGACCGCACGGGGGGCGCGACGCACGGCGAGCGGATCGAGCTGAGCGGGCGGGTGCTGCTCACCTGGGCCAGCAAGGCCGGCAACGCGCTGCAGGACGAGTGGTCCCTCGAGCCCGGCAGCACCGTCGGCCTGGCCCTGCCCGCGCACTGGCGGGCGGGCTACTGGGCGCTGGCGACCTGGTGGGCCGGGGCGACGCTGGTGACGGGGGCCGGGGCGCTCGAGGCCGACCTGCTCGTCACCGACGACCCGACGCTCGCGGCCGAGGCGCCGGGCGAGGCCGCGCTCGTCACGCTCGCCGGCCTGGCCCGGTCCCACCCCGGCCCCGTGCCCGCCGGGGTGATGGACGAGGCCCGCGAGCTCGCGACCTACGGGGACCGGTTCGACGCCCTCGACTCTCCCGGGCCCGGCGCCGTCGCCTGGCGCCGGAGCGACGGGACCAGGCTGTATGACGACCCGCTGCGAGCCGACGACCGCCGCACCTGCCTGGTGGTGGGCGAGGAGGCGGACCGTCATACGGCCGACCTCGAGGACGCGCTCGACCGGATGGTCCGCGGGTGGTCCGGCGACGGCAGCCTCGTGCTGGTCCGCACGGGGGCGCCCGGCTCCGGCGGCCCCGGCGACCCCGGCGTTGCCGGTGACGGTCTCGCCGGGGTCGCCGGGATCGACGGGATCGACGGGATCATCGAGGCCGAGCGCGCCGAGCTCGTGCGAGGACCGGCCTGAGCGGTCGCCGGGGCGGCGACCTGCGGGTGTTAGCGAGGTAGTCACCCGCCCGTCGACGGGCTAGTCACCGGCGCTCATGCCGCGTTTGCCCGATCGGGCCAGGGTGCGTGGTGGGGGGAGCCTGAACACGCCCCAACTGTCACAAGTGCCCCATCAACCTCACAAGACACACGCGTGTAATTAGTCCAAAAAGGGCGACATCGGCGTCAAAGGTTCCGCGATGACGTCTACCTGTGATCACATACGGACAGTAACGAGACGGTCACACTCCGTGATTTGATCGTTCTGGGGCGAACTAGCCATCCAGCTCGACACCGCTCGAGAAGAGTCCTGGGCCAGCCCCCGCCCAGGACCTGGGAGACCCATGCGCATCACACCTACGTCGCGACGCGCCGCCGCCGTCGCCGCCGTGTCCGCCGCCGTCATCGCCGGCTCGGGCGCTCCTGCGTCCGCGGCCGAGTCCTACAGCCGGCCCGCCGACGGCACCCTGGAGATCACCGGCCGGGGCTTCGGCCACGGCCGTGGCATGTCCCAGTACGGCGCCATGAACGCCGCCAGGCAGGGCCGCTCGTGGCAGCAGATCGTCAGCCACTACTACCCGGGCGCCACGCAGACCCGGCTGGCCGACCCCACCATCCGCGTGGGCGTGGCCGGCCGGCTCGGCAACGCCGCCCGCGTCGCTGCCGAGCCCGGACTGGTCGCCGACGACGGCCGTGGCCAGGTCGTGCGCCTGTCCGTGGTCGACGGCACGGTCCCCGTGCGGTCCTGGCAGGTCGACCGCCCGACCTCGGGGGGCACCACGACCACCGCCACCTTGTGGTTCACCACGTCGGCCGGCCAGCGCAAGGCGCTGCGGTCGACGTCCTCCGGTCGGTGGACGATCCGGGCGACGGACGGCACCGTCACCGCGGTCGGCTCCACCGGCACGCCGGTCGCGACCTACCTCGGCAGCCTCACGGGCATCCGCTCCGGCACGACCATCTCCCCCGTCGTCACGACCACCCTCGAGAGCTACGTGCGCCAGGTCGTGCCCTTCGAGAGCCCCGGCAGCTGGCCGGTGCAGGCGCTCGCCGCGCAGTCCGTCGCGGCCCGCTCCTACGCCGCGAGCTGGCTGCGCAAGCCCCGCACCTCGACCTACGACATCTGCGACACCGCCGCGTGCCAGGTGTTCGGCGGGATCACCAGCGAGACCACCAACTCGCGCACCGCCGTCGCGGCCAGCAAGGGCATCATCCTCACCCGGGCCGGCCTCCCCGCCCACACCGAGTTCGGATCCTCCAACGGTGGCCAGACGGTGTACGGCAACGTGTCCTACCTGCCCGCCCAGGCCGACCCCTACGAGACCGGCCTCGCCCCCACCACCAACACCTGGGGCGTCTCCGTCCCCGTGAGCAAGCTCGAGCGGGCCTACCCCGCCATCGGGTCCTTCCAGCGGATGACCGTGCTCGCGCGAGACGGCAAGGGCCTGTGGGGCGGTCGCGTCCTCACGGTCCGGCTGCAGGGCACCCGCGGCTCCGTCGACGTCTCCGGCGAGCGCCTGCGCAGCGTCGTCGGCGGCACCGCCCTGCGCTCCACCTACTTCAAGCCCGTCAGCTCCCTGTGACCCGTCCGTCTCGACACCCTGGAGACCCCCTCGTGAAGACCTCCCGCACCACCCTCGTCAAGGGCACCACGCTGCTCTCCGCCACCCTCGGCCTGAGCTTCGGCTTCGTCGCCCTGCCGTCCGTCGCCGTGCAGGCTCCGGTCCCCGCAGCGGTGCCGGCCAAGAACGGCCCCATCACCCCGGACGTCAAGAAGCACGCCCTCGGCGACAAGGTCCGCACCACGGTCCAGCAGGCCGGTCCCGAGACGAAGGTCGTCCAGGACTCCTCGCTGCCCAAGGACGCCGCGGGCAAGCCGGTGGCCACGCCGGCCAAGGGCACCGTCGACCCCACGCTCGAGGCCGGAGCCACCACCGACACCGTCGTGGACCTCCCCGCCACCGGCAACCTGGTCGGCGTCACCTGGCCGGGCACCACCACCATGGCGGCCAAGGCCACCGTCGCCGTCCGTGCCCAGACCGCCAAGGGCTGGCAGGAGTGGCAGGAGCTGGCCATCGACGCCGTCAAGGAGCAGACGACGGGCAAGGTCACGAAGTACGGCACCGAGCCCATCTGGGTCGATGGCGCTACCCGGGTCCAGGTGCGCGTCGCCGCGTCCGCCAAGGACCTGCTCAAGACCGCGTCCCTCGCGGCCGTCACCTCCCGCGAGACGGCGGCCGACGCGCAGCTCACCCCCACCGCCGTGGCGGGTGCCGCGAACGCGGCATACGTGCCGTCCGTGATCTCCCGCGCCGGCTGGGGCGCCAACGAGTCGCTGCGCAAGGGCTGCGTGCCCTCGGTGCGCGAGACGTCCAAGGTCGTCGTGGTGCACCACACCGCGGGGCAGAACAGCTACACCAAGGCGCAGTCGGCGTCGATCATCCGCGGCATCTACGCCTACGACACGGGCGGCCTGGGCTGGTGCGACGTGGCCTACAACATGATCGTCGACAAGTACGGCCAGAAGTTCGAGGGTCGCTTCGGCGGACTGAGCCGCCCCGTCAAGGGCGCCCACGCCGACGCGTTCAACAACTACACCTTCGGCATCTCGATCCTCGGCAACTACGACACCACCCGGGTCCCCGAGGCCGGCATGTCGGCGCTCAAGCAGGGCATCGCCATGCGCCTCTCGCAGTTCTACATCGCGCC
>NZ_DLOE01000022.1:85326-139760 GCF_002479615.1 Arsenicicoccus sp. UBA7492
CCAAGGGCAGCGCCTACTACGCCAAGAACATCGCCGCGCACCGCGAGTCCAGCAACACCGCGTGCCCCGGCCGCTACCTCTACCCGCGCATGGACGAGCTGCGCGCCGGCGCCGCCGCCCTCGCCGGCTGGAACGGCTCCGGCTTCAACAGCCCGATCTACAAGCGGTATGTCGCCACCGGCGGCTCGGGCAAGTACGGCGCTGTGAGTGTCGGAGAGTCCAGAGTCGGTGCTGGCCTGCTCAAGACGGCGTTCACCGGCGGCACTCGGATCTACAACTCGTGGGCGGGCACTAAGGTTATCGGTCCGGGGATCGACAACGCCTGGTGGCGTCTCGGTGGGCAGCGAGCCTATGGCGTGCCGGTCAACGACGAACGCTCGGCCGCGTCCGGCGGGTGGTACTCGTCCTTCAGCCTTGGGGTCGACATCGTGCAGACGCGGGCGGGACAGATCTCAGCTGTCTCAGGATCGCTCCGGAACTTCTGGTACAGGACGGGTGGGCCCTCCAACTCCTCCATGGGTCTGCCCACGGGTTCTGGAGCCCGCTCGACCGGCGGGTGGTATCAGTCCTTCGAGCGAGGGCGGCTCTTCGCCCGCCTCGATGGCAACGTCTACCGCTCCGAGGGTTCGCTGCTCAGCACATACCTGAAGGTTGGCGGCCCTGCCGGGTCGCTCGGTATGCCGCGTTCGAACCCCATTGCGACGCAGACCGGGGCTACCCAGTTCTTCGATGGCGGCGTAGTCCGCTGGAACCGCACGACAGGTGCCACTAGCACGAGCGCGCGCTGACGCCAGGGCATCCGGGGGCCCGGGCATCTGAGGCGTCCCGGGCCCCAAGCCCTACCGGGCTGGGCTGCACAGCCAACTAGGAACGGCAGGGCTCGACTCGATAGACGCTGACTGTTCCTTCGCGACCGATCTCGGTCAGACCTGGGCGACTCTGCAGACCATCCAGTCCTGGATACCCCTGACTACGCCTGTCGTAGGGCCAGAAGGTTCGGCTGTCCTCCACCGCGTACCCGACGCGGAGTCGCTGGGCCGCAGCACAGACGCGAGGGTCGGTCCCAATTTCCTTGAAGTGCCTCGACAGCAACTGACGATCAGCGTCCATGATGTTGACCATGTGGCCCAGCACCGATTTTCGGCCGCTGATCGGCCCGGCTAATCCACCGCCACTCCACGGGTCGCCAATAACCGTCTGGCCGTCTCCCTTGCTGGGCGCCAAGAGTCGGGCGTAAAGCTCGCGCTCTGGGATGTCTACCAACTCTTCGGCCTGACTCGAGGGGTAGTAGCCGCGCTGTAGCGTGGAGCGCGGATTGCTCGGTAGCAGGTGGCCCGGCAGGAGCAGGATGAACAGGCCCAGGATGCCCACGCCGATACCCCACTCCCAGGCGCGGGATCCCTCGGACGACGCGCGCATATGAGGAGTGGCCCGCCAGTGACAGCAGCGGTGCCATTCGGCCAGGGCTCCCAGAGCCATGTCACGCGCACCCAGGAGTCCGATGCCCACGAGCGGCGCGGCCGTGATCGGCAACAAAGCGGCCAGCCTATACTGATCGTTGTACCAGAATCCCGTCAGTTCGTTGGATAGCGCTTCGTCCGACCCGGCAGCGAGCGTGTAAAGGTACATCGCCAGGGCGTGAGCCAGGACTAGCCACCGCTGGTGAGGGCGCTTGACCGCCACGACCGCGCCCCACAGCACAAGTGCCGCCAGCAGCCAGGTCGCGCTCGACAGCGGGGTCGCCAAAGCATAGGCGTTGCCGATCGCCTGCGCCTCTGTCATCCCTGCCGGCCAGTCGAACTGAACCGTACTGGCGACCTGCGGGACCTCCAGCAACCAGCCCCAGCTGACCCGAACGGCCAGGACTATCGCGACGAGGACGAGCACCACCCACAGCGGGCCGAACCGGAAGCGCCGCCAAAGGACCACGAGCCGGCCCATCACGACGGTAAGCAGCACTGGCAAGCCGAGCGCGATAGCAGCAAAAATGCCACCAGGGTGGGCGTAGTAGAGCCCTGCGGTGCTCAGCAAACCAGCGGCCAGGGCGGAGATCCACGGGATCGTTGGGACCGGCGCCTGCGCCAGCACGACCACGATGACCGAGAGGACCGCTGGCAGTACTGCGATACTGAGCAGGTTAGGCCACAGCACGCCAAAGGACATCAGTAGGTAGGGAAACAGCGGAAAGGTGCAGGCGGCGATGGTTGCAGCCAAAACACCGAATCGGTGGCGCGCCATCACGACGTGAGCCAACAGAGCGGCCGATGGGACCCACACGACGGCGGCGGTGACAACTGCCACCACGTTGGCTGACACCACAGGCGTGACACCGAGCAGCGAGACCAGCAACCCGCCCAGAGCATGGAAGGTTGGCGGGTAGAAGGTGCTGGGATCGCGGGTGTTGGACGTGGACACCACGACGTCGGGCGTGGCGGAACCGGCTTCCGCAACGCGGCTGATGGCATTGAGGTGGAACACCGCGTCGTAGGTCTGTTGGACCGTGGCCACGTCACCGATCGTGTGGATGCAGATGGCACCGACCCAGACGGCGCAAGCGGCGATCGTGCCAAGGAACACCAGGTGATCGCTGACCGGACGCGACGTATGCACCCCTGGATCGGTAGCCGCGAGGCCGGGTACTACCCGCCGCACCAGCCACCAGCAACCTCCGCCCAGGGCCGAAAGGGACAAGGTCGTCAGAACGATCGGCAGTAAGCCCCATTCGATCCCAAGCACAGCCGAGACGGGAATGGCAATCCCGACGCAGCCCACCGAGAGGAGGGGAGCCGCCCCCAGCCAGGGCTCGCGACGTAGGCCGAGGGCCGCGCCGACCACAAGCCCAGGGACGGTGAGCACGAGTCCAGCAATGACGAGTGCAGGGAGGACAGGAACCCAGGTCACGCGGGCTCTCCTCGCAGGTGGGCCACGGCTGCCCCGATCGGACCGTCGTGCACAAGGCGCCCCTGGTCGAGGACGACCCCACGGTCGCACACCCGTTGCACCATGTCGAGGTCGTGGGTCACCACCACGAGGGTCTGCCCCATCTCCCGCAGTGCCCCCACCCGTTCGAGACACTTGCGCTGGAAGGGCTCGTCACCGACTGCCAGGATCTCGTCGATCAGGAAGATGTCCGGCTCGGAGTGGGCGGCCACCGCGAACGCCAGTCGCAGGAACATGCCCGAGGAGTAGAACTTCACTTCGGTGTCGATGAACTTCTCGATCTCGCTGAAGGCGACGATCTCGTCGAACTTCGCGTCGATCTCCTTCTCGCTCATCCCCAGGATCGAGCCGTTCAGGTAGACGTTCTCGCGTCCGGTGAGGTCGGGGTGGAAGCCTGCGCCCACCTCGATCAGCCCCGCGATCCGTCCCCGGATCCCGATGCTGCCGGCGTCGGGCAGCATGACACCGGAGAGCAGCTTCAGCAGGGTGGATTTGCCCGAACCGTTGAAGCCGAGCAGGCCCACGGACTCGCCCTGGGCGATGGTCAGCGACACGTCCTCCAGGGCCAGGAAGGTCTCGGAGAGCTCGCCCTTGCGTCCTCGGACGGTCCACATGGCCCACTCCTTGAGGGAGTGGGAGTGCCGCAGGGTGAAGCGCTTGTCGACGTGCCCGACCTCAACGACGGGAAGTGGCTCGGTCATGCTCACAGCTCCTGCGCGAAGCGACCCTCGAGCCGCCTGAAGGTCATCTGCCCGACGAGCAGGATCAACGAGGACACGGCGAGTCCCGCCAGGCTCCACGCCACCCAGTTCGGCGGCATGGTCGCGGAGACTCCGCGGGTGGGGATCCAGAAAGCGTAGTGAATGAGCTCCACGGCCGCGGTCAGCGGGTTGGCCTGGTAGATCCACCAGGCCCAGCCGGGCACCTCCTGGTGCACCTTCTCCCAGGTGTAGAGGACCGGTGAGAGCCAGGTCGCCATCATGACGATGAGGTCGACGAAGTTCTCCGAGTCCCGGAACAGCACATTGACCGCCCCGAACAACAGTCCCAGCCCGAGAGCCAGGACGCCGACCACGAGGATCGCCCCCAGCCCGGCCAGGAGGTTGAGCGGCCCCGGCCGCCAGCCCACCACGAGAGCGCCCAGCATGAGGACGATCAGCTGCGGGATGAAGTGGATGAAGGCCACCAGCACGCTCGCGACGGGGAACAGCTCCCGCGGCAGGTAGATCTTCTTCACCAGGTCGGCGTTCCAGACGATGGACTTCGTGGTGTTGCCGAACACCTCGTTGAAGAAGTTGACCATCACGATGCCCGAGAACATGTAGATCACGTAGTTGTGGATCGACTCCTCCAGCCGGAGGAACTTCCCCAGGGCCAGGTAGAAGACGAAGATCTGCACGGCCGGCTTGACGTAGCTCCACAGCAGGCCGAGCGCCGACCCGCGGTAGCGCACCCGCAGCTCCTTGCGCACGAGCAAGGAGAGCAGGAAGCGCCACCGCGGGATCTCGAGCAGACCATTCGACCGTCCTGGGGCGACCAGGGGTTGGTCCGCCAGCGATGTCGAGGACGGGCTCATCGCTCCCGATCCGCGCCGCCGCGGCCCTCGTCGAGACCGAAGGTCCGAGCCCAGGACCCCATCGAGGTCAGCTCCTGAGCACGGGCGCGGTACGCCTTCCGGAGCTGGTGCCACTCGGTACGCAGCCGCGCGCGCAGCAACGAGCTCTCGCCCAGCAGCTCACGGAACTTCTCGGGGTCTCGCTTGTACCACGCGGCACCCGTGCCATCGGCCTTCGAGACGACCGCCGAGTCGTACTGCGACAGGATCCAGAACTTGCTGTTGTAGTGCGGGATCATCGCCTGCGGCTGCTCCTGGGCGTTCGCCCGCGGCGGCAGCAGGTGGCGCAGCGCCGTCTTGATGGCGAACGGCGCCACGGTCATGGCGTTGGGTTGCTGGGGTAGCCGTCCCTTGCGCAGCGGCTTGGTCTTGTTGACCATCGGGTACGCGTCCGGGTCCGGCGAGTAGCGCGAGTCGTCGAACTCCTTGGCCATGCCGCGCAGCTCGGGCATGGTCGTCGAGATCGTCCGGTGCAGGTGGTCGGGCCCGCTGAGGATGTCCTTCACGGCCTTGATGCGCAGGGACTGCGCGTAGTACTGCGAGGAGATCGTGTGCTTCACGTCTGTGAAGAAGAGCTCCTTCAGCAGTCGCCCGCCGTTGTCATAGGGCGAGTGCAGCAGGCCGACGAGCAGGCGGTTGCGCTCGTGGTAGTAGGCCTGCCAGTCGACACTGTCGTCCTTGTCGGTCCAGGACACGTGCCACACCGCGGCGCCCGGCAGGGACACCGTCGGGTAGCCGGCCTCCCGCGCGCGCAGGCCGTACTCAGCGTCGTCCCACTTGATGAAGATGGGCAGCGACAGACCGATCTCGCGGATCACCTGGGTCGGGATGAGGCACATCCACCATCCGTTGTAGTCCACGTCGACGCGCCGGTGCAGAAAGCTCGTGGAGCGCAGGTTGGACTTGGACAGGTCGTGCCGCTCCTTCAGCCCGTTGACCGATCCCCACCACCAGCGCCAGCGATTGACCTCCTCGCCGAAGGCGTGCAGCACCGAGCGGTTGTGCAGGTCGAACATGTGGCCGCCGACGATGGTCGGGACACGGCAGTAGCCGGCGAAGTCCAGCGCTCGTAGGATGCCCTCGGGCTCGATGTTGACGTCGTCGTCGAGCACCATGTGGTAGGTGCTGCGGTCGGCGGTGACCGACTCGTACATCCCGCGGGAGAAGCCTCCCGAACCGCCGAGGTTGTCCTGATGGATGAGCCGTAGCTGGCCACCGAGTGCGGCCGCGGCGCCCGGCCAGGTCGGCTCTTCCTCGACGGCCTGCGTGCCCTGGTCGACGACGTAGACCATGTCGATCCGGCGGCGCAGCTCCTCGGCCTCGGCGAGCGCCTGCACGGTCTGGGCGCAGAAGTCGGCCCGGTTGAAGGTCGTGATGCCGATGCTGAGCGTCCCGGGCCGTACGGGCTCGGCGTCGACCTGCCAGTCGGCCTCGTCCAGGACGATGCCCCTCTCCCCCGCGACGAGGTCGAACCAGTACCACCCGCCGTCGGCGAAGGCCTTGAGGTCCAGCTCGACGAGGGTGGCGACGGAGTCGCCCGACAAGGTCTGGGTCTTGACGCGCTGGGCCCGCCCGGACGCGTTGGAGCGGTAGATCATGATCGTGCCCAAGCCGGTGGTCGTGACGCGCAGACGCACCTTCTGAACGACCGTCCAGGCCCGCCAGTAGCTGGCGGGGAAGGCGTTGAAGTAGGTGCCGAAGGAGGTCCGGTTGCCCTCCGGGACCTTCACGCTCCGACGGGACAGGATGTGCTCGCCGTGCAGGGCGTCCGTCGTGGAGCTCGCCCCGGCCATCTCGTCGCTCTTGCCATTGTCCTCGCTGGCGACCGAGGCGCGGCCGAAGTCCAGGTAGAGGGGCATGGTGTCCTCGTCGGACTCCAGGGGCAGGACGACGCGGGCGACGGTCGTCCAGTCCGTCGTGGCGACCGTGGTGCCCTCGAGCGCGGTCTGGGTGCTCATGCGTCCACTCCTCCACTGACCAGCGCCTCGCCCTGCTCGAAGTGCGGGGCGAGCTTGTTGTCGACCATGCTCAGCGCGGCGCCGATGGCCATGTGCATGTCGAAGTACTTGTAGGTGCCGAGGCGGCCCCCGAACAGGACCCCCTGCTCCGCGCGCCCCAGGTCGCGGTAGGCCAGCAGCTGCTGGCGGTCCTCGGGCGTGTTGACCGGGTAGTAGGGCTCGTCGCTGTCGCCGGCGAAGCGGGAGTACTCGCGGTGGATGATCGTCTTGTCCTTGGCCATGTCCCGCTCGGGGTGGAAGTGCCGGAACTCCAGGATGCGGGTGAAGGGCACGTCGGCGTCGGGGTAGTTCATGACCGGACAGCCCTGGAAGTCGCCCACGTCGAGGCGCTGCTCCTCCAGGTCGATGGTCCGCCAGCCGAGGCGGCCCGCCTGGTAGTCGAAGTAACGGTCGACGGGGCCGGTGTAGACGACCGGCACGTTGCCCACGACGTTGCCCCGGGACAGCTCCTGGCCCTCGTCGAAGAAGTCCGTCTCGAGGCGGACCTCGATGTTGGGGTGGTCGGCCATGGTCTGTAGCCAGTGGGTGTAGCCGCGGGTCGGCAGGCCCTCGTAGGTGTCGTTGAAGTAGCGGTTGTCGTAGGTGAACCGCACGGGCAGCCGGCTGATGATGTCGGCCGACAGCTTCTCGGGGTCGGTCTGCCACTGCTTGGCGGTGTAGTGCGCGATGAAGGCCTCGTAGAGCGGGCGCCCGATGAGGGACACGCCCTTCTCGACGAAGTTCTCGGGCTCCTTGTCCCCCAGCTCCGCGGACTGCTCGCGGATCAGCGCGCGCGCCTCGTCCGGCGAGTAGGACGAGCGGAAGAACTGGTTGATCGTGCCGAGGTTGATCGGCATGGGGTAGACCTCGCCGCCGTGGCTGGTGTACACGCGGTGCTGGTAGCCCGTGAAGGACGTGAACCGGTTGACGTAGTCCCACACCCGCTCGTTGGACGTGTGGAACAGGTGTGCGCCGTACTTGTGCACCTCGATCCCCGTCTCGGGGTCGATCTCGCTGTAGGCGTTGCCCCCCACGTGGTGGCGCCGGTCGAGGACCAGGACCTTGCGGTCGAAGCGCTCCGCCACCTGCTGGGCGACGGTCAGCCCGAAGAGGCCGGCGCCGACGACGACGAGATCTGGGTTCACGCGATACTCCCAAGAGGTGTGCTGCCAGGTGTTGGTTCACCCTACTTCACCCTGCTGGCCCCGCCGCGGAGCGGCCAGGCGTGGCGGCATGGCGCCCCCGCACGGCGCTCACGAGCCCGTATCGTGTGCCGCGTGAATGAGAACGTCTGGCTGGTCGTCCCCCTCTACAACGAGGCGACGGTGATCGGCGACGTCATCACGCATGCCCGCCGGACCTTCCCCAACATCGTGTGCGTCGACGACGGGTCCAAGGACGCGAGCGCGGCACGCGCCCTCGCGGCCGGGGCCCGGCTCGTCCAGCACCCGGTCAACATGGGGCAGGGCGCCGCGCTGCAGACCGGCTTCGAGTTCGCCCTGACCGACCCGGGGATGGAGTACGTCGTCACCTTCGACGCAGACGGCCAGCACCAGGTTGACGACGTCCTGCAGATGCTCCAGCGCATCCGACGCGACGACCTCGACGTGATCTTCGGGTCGCGGTTCCTGGACGAGCGGACCCAACCGAGCGCGCTCAAGAAGCTCGTGCTCCGCCTGGCCGTCGCCTACACCAACCTCTCCACCGGCACTCGCCTCACCGACGCGCACAACGGGCTGCGAGTGCTGTCCAGGCCTGTCGTCGAGCGGCTCGACATCACGATGAACCGCATGGCCCACGCCTCGGAGATCGTCGCGCAGATCGGGGCGCTGCAGATCGACGGCCGACGCGTGCGATATGCCGAGGAGCCGGTCCACATCCTCTACACCGACTACTCGGTCTCCAAGGGCCAGTCCCTGTGGAACTCGGTCAACATCCTCGTGGAGCTGATGTTCAAGTGAAGGCCCTCATCCAGCTCGCGCTGATCGCCGCCGTCGTCGTCGTGCTCCTGCGGATGACCACGGCGCGGGGTGCGCGCACCCAGGCCATCCGCCGCCTCGGCATGTTCGCGTTCGCCGCCTTCGCGGTGTACTCGATCATCTTCCCGTCGGTCTGGGTCGGCCTGGCCCGGGCCGTGGGCGTCGGACGTGGCACCGACCTGGTGCTCTACATCCTGGTGATCGCCTTCCTCGGCTACATGATGAGCACCCACCTGCGCTTCCGCGAGATGGACGTGCGGTTCACCCGGCTCTCCCGCCGCATCGCCCTCGACGAGGCCGCCGCCCGACACCCGGAGGTGGCGTCCAGGCCCCAGGGACAACCTGGGGCTACGGTGATGCGTCCCGAAGACATGACCGACGTCCCCGACCCGGAGGCCGGCCCGACCGATGACGCCCGCTGACGACCGACACCCGCACGACGACACCGATTCCTACGTCGTCGACACGCGCAAGCGTCGCGGCCGGATGTCCAGCCCGCGCAACCCTCTGGGGGGCGCGAGTCGCATCACCGGGCGCCGCCCTCCTGAAGAATCCCGCGACCGTGACGACGTGCGTGACGACAGGCGGGGCGACAGGCGGGGCGACGGGCACGACGCCGACTGGGGGGACCAGCCCCGTCACGGCGGCCCGGCCTACCCGCCGGGCGCGGCATACGACCACGGGGACGACGACGACGTCCGCTCCGGCACCCGGCAGATGCCCGCCCAGTCGCCCCGGCCCGTCCAGCCGCCGCCCACCCGGCCCCCGGAGCGTCGCCACGGCGCACGGCCGGGTCGTCCGCCGCGCCGGGTGCACCGCCGTCGGCGGGTGGTGGCGCTGCTGCTCGTGGCGCTGCTGGCCTGGATCGCCTTCCTCGTCATCACCCCGCTGCACGCGTGGAGCTCCGTGTCCACCGTGGACGCCTCCCCTGCGGGGGACCGTCCCGCGCGGGTGAGCGGCTTCAACTACCTGCTCGTGGGCTCGGACTCGCGGGCCGGGCTCAGCTCCGAGGAGCAGCAGCAGCTCGCGACCGGCGACGACGCGGGGCAGCGGACCGACTCGATCATCCTCGTCCACGTCTCCGAGACCGGGCAGAGGTCGGCGCTCGTGTCGCTGCCGCGCGACTCCTACGTGCCGATCCCGGGACACCACCGCAACAAGATCAACGCCGCCTACTCCATCGGGGGGCCGACGCTTCTCGTCGAGACCGTGGAGCAGGCGACCGGCGTGCACGTGGACGGCTACGTCGAGATCGGCTTCGGCGGGTTCGCCAGGGTCGTGGACTCGCTCGGCGGCGTGTCCGTGAACGTGCCGTTCGACATGGTCGACGAGAAGGCCGGCATCAACCTCACGAAGGGCGAGCAGACGCTCAGCGGGCCGCAGGCGCTGGGCTTCGTGCGGTCGCGGTACTCCGACCCCGAGGGCGACCTCGGTCGGGCCAAGCGCCAGCGCCAGTTCCTCGGTGCCATCATGCGCAAGGCCGCCAGCCCGGCCACCGTCCTGCTCCCCTGGCGGTACTGGGGCTTCACGCACAGCGCGGCCGAGGGCGTCAAGATCGGGGACGGCACCTCCCCGGCCGACCTCACCCGCGTCCTGCAGGCGATGCGGGCCTCGTCCGGCGCAGACGGCCAGTCGCTGGTCGTGCCGATCTCCAACCCGGCCTACCCCACGGCGGCCGGCGTGGCGGTCAAGTGGGACACGACCAAGGCGCAGGCGTTCTTCGACAAGGTCAAGAACGACCAGCCCCTCCCCTGAGCACCGCGCTGCGGCAGGTCAGCGCTCGCCGCGGCGCGCCATGACCGCGCCGTAGGCCACGCGCCGCAGCTGCTCGGGCACCAGGCGATAGACCCCGCGGACGAGCACGTTGCGCACGCACTGCGCCGGGGTCGTGAACCCCATCCGGAGGAAGCGCCGCTGCAGCGCCAGCTCGGTGCGCAGCATGGACCACCCGCCACGGCGGGCGTAGGCCCCCTCCCCCACCCGGTAGCACAGCAAGGGTTCGGCGACGTTGGCCACCCGTGCCCCGCCCTGGATCATCCGGGCGAACAGCAGGTAGTCCTCCATCTGCTTGAAGTCCTGGTAGCCGCCGGCGGCCTCGACGGCGGAGCGGCGGTAGACGACGGTCGGGTGGTTGAACGGCTGCGCCATCCGGGAGGACTCGACGATCCGCTCGGGCGTGAGCGGCGGCACCCGCCGCCCCACCACGTCGTCCCGGCCCGAGCCGATCTCGAGCATCCCCGACCCGACCACGTCGGCGCCGCCCTCGACGACGGGCAGCTGCACCGCGAACCGGTCGGGCAGCGAGATGTCGTCGGCGTCCATCCGGGCGACCACGTCGTGGGCGCACCGGGCCAGGCCGGCGGTGAGGGCGACGCCGAGACCGCGGTTGACCGGGAGCCGGACCAGCTCCACCGGCACCACCGGCTCCGCGACCAGCCGCTGGATCGCCTCGTCGAGCGCGGTCGGCACCGGCCCGTCCTGCACCAGCACGACCTGGGCGGGAGGTCGCACCTGCTCGACCGTCACGGAGTCGAAGGCCTCGCGCAGGTGGGCCGGGTCGTCTCCGCGGTAGACGCACATCAGCACGCTGAACGGCAGCTCCGTCATACGGCTCGCCCCTGCTCCCCCACGGCCTCCGACAGGACGTCCTCGGTGCGCCGCGGGCCGCGCAGCACCCCGTCGCGCACACCCCTGGCCAGTCCCCGCACCAGCGTCCCGCGGTCACCGGACCGCGCGACGGTCCGGACCCAGCGCCGCAGGGAGGACCCGCCGTAGACGACCTTCTCCACCGGCGTCAGGGACCGCGAGCGCGTCCACATCCACACCTTGTTGCGGACCTCGTAGTAGAAGCGGGGGCCCGGGTCGGCGTCGGTCGAGCCGAAGGTCCTGGTCTTGTGCACCACCACCGACCCCGGGCAGGCGAGGCCGTGGCCACCACGGATCAGGCGCGTGGAGTACTCGAAGTCGTCGTTCCACAGGAAGTAGTCCGCGACCGGCAGACCGCGCTCGCGCACCGCGGCGGCGTCGCACAGGATCGACACGAAGGACGCCGAGCGCACCGGGACGCAGCCGATCGACGCCGCGGCCTCGCGCTCCTGCGCCGACGCGAAGGGCGACGGGCGCGGGGTGTTCATCGGGTGGTCACGACCGTCGGTCCACACGACCCGGCTGGCGACGACCGCCGGTGTGCCGAGCGGGAACTCGCCGCGGGCCCGCACCAGGGCGGCCAGCGCCTCGGGCTCCGGGACCGTGTCGTCGTCCATCAGCCAGACGGCGTCGCACCCCAGCTCGAGCGCCAGCCGTATGCCGATCGCGAACCCCCCGGCCCCACCGGTGTTGGTGCGCGCCGTCACCGTCACGACGTCCTCGCCCTGGGCGCGGAGCGTCTCGGCGGTGCCGTCGGTGGAGGCGTTGTCGACGACCACGACCCGCGAGACCGGCAGGGTCTGGGATCGCAGCGCCGACAGCACCTCGAGGAGCAGGTCGTGCCGGTTCCAGGTCACGACCACGGCGACGACGGAGGCGTCAGGCGTCATCCGGCCGGTCAGCCCTTGAGCAGCTGACGTGCCATGACCAGGCGCTGGACCTGGTTGGTGCCCTCGTAGATCTGGGTGATCTTGGCGTCGCGCATCATCCGCTCGACCGGGAAGTCCTTGGTGTAGCCGGCGCCGCCGAGCGCCTGGACGGCGTCGGTGGTGACCTTCATCGCCACGTCGGAGGCGAAGCACTTGGCGGCCGCGCCGAAGAACGGAAGGTCGGCGTCGCCGCGCTCAGACTTGGCGGCCGCGACGTAGACCATCTGGCGGGCGGCCTCGAGCTCCATGGCCATGTCGGCGAGCATGAACTGCATGCCCTGGAACTCGGCGATGGCCTTGCCGAACTGCTTGCGCTCCTTGACATAGGCCACGGCCTGGTCGAGGGCGCCCTGGGCGATCCCGACGGCCTGGGCGCCGATCGTGATGCGGGTGTGGTCGAGGGTGCGCAGCGCGATCTTGAGGCCGTCGCCGACCTCGCCGACGCGGCGGTCGTCGCCGATGCGGACGTTGTCGAGGTGCAGCTCGCGGGTGGGGCTGCCCTTGATGCCGAGCTTGCGCTCGGGCTCGGAGAAGCCGAAGCCCTCGTCGCCCTTCTCGACCACGAAGGCCGTGACGTTGGCGCCGCGGCGGCCGTCGGGGTCGCTGACCGCGAGGACGGTGTAGAACTCGGAGACGCCGGCGTTGGTGATCCACGCCTTGGTGCCGTTGAGGACCCAGTCGTCGCCCTCGCGGCGGGCCCGGGTGCGCATGCCGGCCGTGTCGGACCCGGCCTCACGCTCGGACAGGCCGTAGGAGAACATCGCCTCGCCGCGCGCCATCGGCGGCAGGTAGCGGCGCTTGACCTCCTCGGACCCCGCCAGGATCAGGGGCATCGAGCCGAGCTTGTTGACGGCCGGGATCAGCGAGGAGGAGGCGCACCCGCGGGCGACCTCCTCGATTACGATGCAGGTGCCGAGAGCGTCGAGGCCGACCCCGTCGTACTCCTCCGCCACGTGCGGCGCCTGGAGGTCGACCTGGCACAGGGCGTCGTAGGCGACCTGGGGGAAGATGCTCTTGTCGTCCACCTCGGCGGCGGCGGGCGCGATCTTGTCGGCGACCACCTCGCGCAGCATCGCGCGGAGCTCCTCGTGCTCCTCAGAGGTCTTGAACAGGTCGAAGTCGGTGTTGGAAGCCACGGGCCGAGCCTACCTGCGCCCGGCTCTCCCGGCGGCGGCCGGGAGCGTGTCCCTCACCACCTGCCACGTATGCCGGGGGCCTCCGCTCGGTATGGTCCTAGGACCATACCCGCGACGCGAGGAGGCAGGCATGACCACGCAGCAGCCAGAGGAGCCCTCGGTGATGGACCAGGCCCAGGACGGTGACGCCGGCCAGGTGTCGCGCTCCGGGCTCTATCCCACCAAGGACGACCAGGACGACAACCAGCAGGCCTCGTCGGGCGGGGACGACCCCGAGCTCGCCGGCGCCGACCTCGACGAGGACCAGTCCGAGGGCCGCGGCCCCACGATCGAGCCCGGGGCATGACCGCCGGCACCGCCAGCCGCACGACCGGGAGCGCCGGGAGCGCCGGGAGCACCGACGACGCAGCCGCGACCCAGCAGCGCCCGGCACTCGCTCGTCTCGTCGGTGACGTCGAGACCTTCGCCGCCGAGGTGTGGAGCCGCCGTCCGCTGCTGCGCACCGGCGCCGAGGCCCTGGCCGAGGACGGGCGTGACTTCACCGACCTGTTCGGTCCCGACGCGGTGGACGAGATGGTGTCCCGCCGGGGCCTGCGGGCGCCCTTCCTGCGGCTGGCCAAGGACGGGTCCCCGCTGCCCGACAGCCTGTTCACCACCGCCGGCGGCGTGGGGGCGAGCGTCCGCGACCAGGTCGGCGACGACCAGCTGCACCGCGAGTTCGCCGGTGGGGCCACGATCGTCGCCCAGGGCCTGCACCGCACCTGGCCGGCGCTGGTCGACCTGGGCCAGCAGCTGGCGGTCGACCTCGGCCACCCGGTGCAGATCAACGCCTACATCACGCCGCCGCAGAGCCAGGGCTTCGCCGACCACTACGACGTGCACGACGTCTTCGTCGTGCAGACGAGCGGCCGCAAGCGCTGGGTGCTCCACGCGCCCGTGCTGGAGGCGCCCCTGCGGCACCACCCCTGGGCGGAGCGCCGCAGCCAGGTCGAGGAGGCGGCCCGCACCGAGCCCGTCCTCGACGTGACGCTCGAGCCCGGCGACGTGCTCTACCTCCCGCGGGGGACGATCCACGCGGCCTCGACCTTCGGCGAGATCTCGTCGCACGTCACCATCGGGGTCCACACCTGGACGCCGTATGCCGCCGCCGAGGTCATCGGGGAGCTCGCCCTCGACCGCGCGGCCTCCGACCCCGACGTCCGCCGGTCGTTGGACCTGGGGGTCGACATCTCGACGGACACGAGCGGGTTCGCGGTGGCTCGGGCGGCGCTGGTGCGCGCGATCGAGGAGCTCGACGACGCCTCCATCTCGCGGGCCCTGACCCGCCGTGACGAGGCCGGACGGCGGCTGTCGCCGATCTCGCCGATCGCCCAGGTCCAGGCGGTGCTCGACCTCGGCGACGCCACCCGGCTGCGGCTGCGCCCGCACCTGCGGATCACGGTCTCGCCGGTCCCGGCCGACGACGAGCAGCTCATGCTGGACAGCCGCCTCGGGCTGCAGCGGATCCCCGCGGCCGGTCGGCCGGCTCTCGACATACTCCTCGACGGTGGTGAGACCACCGCCGCCGAGCTGGGGCAGGAGGCCGCGCGGACCCTGCTGCGCGCCGGGGTCCTCGTCCCCGCCTGACCCGCCCTCCTCCCCCGCACGATGCCGAGATCGTGAGGGTTTGGTCCAACATCCTTGGACCAGACCCTCACGATCTTTGTCGAGGGGAGGGGAGTTCGCCTCGTGCGAGCCTCAGTAGAGGCGGCGGTCGTCCGGGCCGTGCACGCGATACCAGCGGTAGCCGTAGCCGTCGAGCACGACCTCGATCCGGCCCTCGTCGTCGAGCCGGCACTCCTCACCGGTGAACACGTCGACCAGCACCGTGCCCGGCTCCTCGTCGAGGGAGAACGCCACCGTGACCCCGTCCGGCGAGAAGTTGTGCAGGGTGATGACGCTGTTCTCCTCGTGCCGGCAGCGCAGCGCGAGCACCGCCGTGTGCGGCTGCTCGATCACCTCGTGGTGACCCCACCCCAGCTCCGGGTGCTGCCGGTAGCGGAAGATCAGGTCGCGCACGAAGGCGTACTGCGAGTCGGGGTCGCTGCGCTGGTCGGCCACGTTGACGTGCTCGGGCGAGTAGCCGTCGGACGGCAGCGGCGCCACGAGCTTGCGGACGCCGGCCGTGCTGAAGCCGGCGCTCGACTCGGGGGTCCACTGCATGGGGGTGCGCACCGCCATACGGCCCTCCTCGGAGAGCACCTCGCCCATCCCGATCTCCTCGCCGTAGAACAGGGAGGGGGTCCCCGGGAGGGAGAACAGCAGCGAGTAGGCCATCCGGATCCGGCGGGGGTCGCCGCCCATCATCGAGGGCAGGCGACGCTTGAGCCCGCGGCCGTAGACCTGCATCTCCGGCTCCGGGCCGAAGGCGTCGAAGACCTCCTGGCGCTCCTTGTCGGTCAGCTTGTCCAGGGTGAGCTCGTCGTGGTTGCGCAGGAAGTTGGCCCACTGGGTGCCGTGGGACAGCTGCGGGCGCTGCCCGAGCGCCTTGACCAGCGGGGCCGGGTCCTGCCGCGCTAGCGACAGGTAGGCCGCCTGCATCCCGATGAAGTCGAACTGCATCGTGAGGCCGTCACCGTGCTCCTCGCCGAAGAAGGTGTACTGGTCCTTGTAGGGGATGTTGACCTCGCCGAGGATGATCCCGTCACCGGTGCGGCGGCCGACCATGGCGCGGATGTCGCGCAGGAAGTCGTGCGGGTCGCCGAAGGCCTCGATCTCCTCGGGCGTGTTGCCCTCGGTGGAGAAGATGAAGGGCACGGCGTCGATCCGGAAGCCGTCGACGCCGAGCTGAGCCCAGAACCCGATGATCTTGAAGATCTCGTCGCGCACCTTGGGGTTGGCGATGTTGAGGTCCGGCTGGTGCTTGTAGAAGTTGTGGAGGTACCACTCCCCCGTCTTGTCGTCCTTCTCCCAGATGGAGACCTCCTGGTCGGGAAAGACGACCTTGTCGGAGGTGTCCGGCGGGGTGTCCGAGCGCCAGACGTACCAGTCGCGGTAGGGGTTGTCGGTGCTCTTGCGGCTCTGCTTGAACCACGGGTGCTGGTCGGAGGTGTGGTTGATGACGAGGTCGATGATCACCCGCATCCCCCGGTCGTGGGCGGTGCGGGTGACCTCGACGAAGTCACCCAGGTTCCCGAGGCGCGGGTCGACGTTGTAGAAGTCGGTGATGTCGTAGCCGTCGTCGAGGTCGGGGCTGGGGAAGTAGGGCATGAGCCACAGGCAGGTCACCCCGAGCTCGGCCAGGTAGTCGATGCGTCCGGCGAGGCCGGCGAAGTCGCCGATCCCGTCGCCGTTGCCGTCGTTGTAGGTCTCGACGTCGAGGCTGTAGATGACGGCGTTCTTCCACCACAGGTCGCCGGTCTCGGTGATGCGCATGGGTTCTCCTCGGGTGCTCGGTCGGGGGCCGGGGATGCGTATGCCGCGCGCCCGCCGCGTGCCGGGGCGGGGCGATGGGCGCGGCTCAGCCGCGCAGCTGGGGCACCACGTGCTCGGCGAAGGTCTCGATGAACTGCGCCTGGGACTGGCCGACGTGGTGCAGGTAGACCTCGTCGAAGCCCAGGTCCACCATCTCCTTGACCTGGGCGGCGATGGCCTGGTGGTCGGAGCTGACGATGACCGACTGGGCGATCTGCTCGTCGGAGACGTTCTGGCTGACGACGTCGAGCTGGCTCGTGGTCAGGTCCCAGCACACCGGCGGCGGGAACACGTTGGTGCTCCACTGGTCCCGGGCGATCTCCCAGGCCTCGTCCTCGGTGGGGGCCCACGAGACGTGCACCTGCAGGGTGAGGGTGCCGGCTCCGCCGGCCTCGCGGTATGCCGCGACCAGCCCCTTGAGCGTGTCCAGGGGCTGGTTGATGGTGGCCACCCCGTCCGCCCAGGCCGCTCCCTGGCGGGCGGTCTCGACGGAGACCGCAGGCTGGATGAGCTCTGGCAGCTTCTCCGGCAGCGTCCAGAGCCGGGCCTCGTTGACCGTGACGTGCCCCTTGTGCGTGACGGTCTCGCCGCGGTGCAGGCGACGGATGATGTCAGCGCACTCCAGCAGACGCTCCTGCCGCTCCGCCTTGGGCGGCCAGGCCTCTCCGGTGATGAACTCGTTGGAGTACTCCCCCGTGCCGAGCGCCACCCAGAAGCGCCCGGGGAACATCTGGGCCAGGGTGGCTGAGGCCTGGGCGATGATCGCGGGGTGGTAGCGGTAGCCCGGCGCGTTGACGCAGCCGAGGCGCAGGTCGGTGCTCGCGAGGACGGCGCCGAGCCAGGACCAGGCGAAGCCCGACTGGCCCTGCCTCGAGCCCCACGGCGCCCAGTGGTCCGAGCACATGGCGGCGTCCCAGCCGGCCTGCTCCGCCAGCTGCACGTCGGCGAGCAGCTGGCGGGGAGAGATCTGTTCGTGCGAGCAGTGGAATCCAACGACGGTCATCCCTGGCACCTACCCGGCCCGTCGCGCTGGGAACCTCGCCCGATCAGCGGTTGCGGCGCGCGGAGCGGGCCGTCGAACGGCCGCCGACGGCGGTCCGCCTGACGTTGATGGCGTTGAGGGCGCCGACGGCCGCGTCCGGGCGGTGGCGCGCGGTAGTAGTTGTTCAGGTTCCTCCCCTTTGGTCATCACTTACAGTAGTTTTCGACTACCCCTAGTGATCATCCTGTCAGGAGCACAGATGCCCACCACGCCCCCACTCACCCCACGCACCCCACGCACCCCACGCACCCCACGCACCCCACGCACCCCACGTGAGACTCGCAGGCTCGCCACGGGAGCCATGGCCCTGGCTCTCGGCCTCACCTCTCTGACCGCGTCAGCAGCGACCGCCGCCCCCGCGTCCCTCTCCGCGCAGGACACGCACGGCCGCAACCAGGTCGCCACCCGCGACCTGCGTGCGGGCCACCAGGGCTCAGGCGTGCCAGGCCGTCCCGCGGCCGGTCGCAGCACGGCACTCTCCGCGACCACGACCAGTGCGCCCTCGGGGGCCTCGGCCACCCGACACCCCAGGAGCAGGAGCACGAGCACGCGGTTGCAGACGTCGGCCGCCGCGCCCAAGGTCGCCGCCGCCCACCCGGGCTGCTCGGACGTGAACCTCTCGGCGAACCAGTTGCGCGACCGGACCTGGCTGGTGTGGAGCGCGCCGGCCGGCGCGACGGGGACCGCGACCGTCTCGCGGCTGCGCGACGGCAGCAGCACCTGGCAGACGGTCGGCTCGGCGGCGGTCACGGCTGGGGCCCTGCTCGACGACAACCAGTCTCCGGCAGGACCCGCGAGCTATCGGATCTCGCTGCCGGTCGACGGCTCGAGGATCACCTGCGCCATGACCGGCCCCGACGGCGGCGCGGTGACGGGACTGACGATGTTCCCCGGCGCCGGCGCGGGCACGCCGGACTTTGCGTCCGCCACGTCCGCGACCGCCAGCCTGCAGGCGCAGAACGACGCCTCGCTGGCAACCCCCCTGAACCCCTCGTCCGCGCCGTCGAGCACGGTCAGCCCCGCGTTCAGCGCGGACGGCCAGTGGGTGGCCTACGGTCGCTGGTCCTCGGACACCGAGGCTGACCTCATGGTCCAGCGGGCGGACGGCCGCGGAACGGCCAGCGTCATCCGCGCCGGGGCCGGCGACCCCGGCGCCCCGATCAACCTGGAGCCGAGCTACTCCCCCGACGGTCGGTACCTCGCGTGGGCTCGCTACCGTCTCTCGGCGACCGGCTCGTTCGTGCCCGTCGACCTCCAGGTCCGCGACCTGCACACCGGCTCGACCCGCACCCTGGCCCAGCCCTACGGCACGCCGGTGTGGGACCGCGACAGTCGCAGCATCGTCGCGGTGAGCTACGCGAGTGCCACGGCGCCGATGGTGCGGGTCGACTCGGCGTCCGGGGCCGTCTCGGTCCTGGCGGGGACCGACGGGGGCTACGACCCGACGATCACCCGGACGGGCACGCTGGCCTTCGCGACCTACGACCAGGCGACGAACACCTCGCGTCTCAAGGTGCGCTCGAGCACCTCGGCCACGGCGACCACGTCCGTGCGCTTCACCGCACCGGCGGGGGCGGCCCTGGCCAATCCCCGGCTGACCCGGGACGGAGCAAGCACCTACTTCCGGATGGACCTGGACCCCGACCAGACGGGCGGGAGCGGCGACGAGACGACGGGCGTCTACCTCCTCGTCGCGGGCAGCCAGGCGCCCCAGATCACCGCCGTGGGGGCCACGGCGGCCGACCCGACCGCCGTGGCCTCGAGCTTCGACCTGCGCCAGGCCTCCGGCAAGGGGACGTCGGACCTCGACGGGGACGGGGCCGACGACCTAATCGGCAAGGACTCCGCCGGCGCCCTCTGGCTCTACGGCAACACCGGCCGCGACGGGGCTCCCCTCGCCACCCGTACCCAGATCGGCGCGGGGTGGAACATCTACAACACGATCATGGCCGCCGGGGACTGGAACGACGACGGCATCGGTGACCTGCTGGCTCGTGACGCCAACGGTGGACTGTGGTTCTACGCCGGCAACGGCCGGGGCGGGGTCGGTCCGCGGGTCTACGCGGGGGGCGGGTGGGGCTCCTACGTCCCGCTCGCCGCTGGCGACTGGGACCGTGATGGCGACGCGGACCTGCTGGCCCGGGACTCGGCGGGGGTGCTCTACCTCTACCGGGGGATGGGCCGGGCCACGGGCGCGGGTGCCTTCTTCTGGCCTCGGGTGCGGATGGGATCCGGCTGGCTGGGGTTCAACGCCCTCGTCGCCGTGGGCGACGCGGACTACGACAACAGACCTGACCTGCTGGGCCGACTGACGAGCGGCGGATCCCTGCGGCTCTACTCGGGCCCCGGCGCCGCGGCGAACGTCCGGCCCGGCCGGGCCCTGCCCAGCACCGGGTCGACGAGCTTCGCGGGATACCAGCAGTTCGTCGGACCGGAGCGCTACTCGTCCTACGCCACGAGCCTGCTGCTGCTCGATGGCGCGGGGACCTTGTCCGACGTGCTCTTCACCGGTGACGGCGACCTGGCCTGGCCCTACAGCCAGGTCAAGGTGGCTGGCGGCGCGTTGACCTACCGCTGGACGTCCTAGCCCGACCTGAACCAGGGGCCTGACCTGAAGCCGGGGGTGCGCTGGCGACCGCACCCCCGGCTTCGGCCCGGCTCGCGCTCAGGCGAAGAAGGCCAGGACGGCCTCGACGACCCGCTCCTGGTTGGCCTCGGTCAGGTCGGTGGAGCAGGGCAGGGACACGCCGCGGGCGAACAGGTCGTCGCCGACGTCCCCACCGAGCACCGTGGAGCCGGCGAACGGCGGTTGCGCGTGCAGCGGCCGCCACAGCGCCCGGCCCTGGACCTGGTGCGACTTCAGGTGCGCGATGAACGCGTCCCGGCCGCCCTTGTCCTCGGGCACGAGGACGGAGTAGAGCCAGTCGTTGGACTCGGTCCCCTCGATCCGCGGGGGAAGCGTGAGCGGCAGCTCGGCGAAGGCCTCGTCGTAGCGCCTCGCGATGCGGTGCTTGGCCTCGAGGAAGCCCGGCAGCCGCTCCAGCTGAGCGAGCCCGAGGCCGGCGGCGATGTTGGTGAGGCGGTAGTTGTAGCCGACCTCGTCGTGCAGGTAGCCGATGTCGGGCACCTTGGCCTGGGTGGTGAGGTGCTTGGCCCGTCGGGCCAGGGCCTCGTCGTCGGTCACCAGCATGCCCCCGCCACCGGTGGTGGCGACCTTGTTGCCGTTGAACGAGTAGCACCCGATGCGGCCGACGGTGCCCGTATGACGTCCCGCCAGCTCCCCGGTCGTCCAGGTCGCGCCGAGCGACTCGGCGGCGTCCTCGAGCACGGCCACGCCGAACCGCTCGCAGATCTCGACGAGCCGGCCCATGTCGGCCGGCTGACCGAGCACGTGAACCACCTCGAGGACCTTGGGCAGGGGCTCGCCCGCGTCGACGCGCCGTTGCAGCTCGCCCTCGACCAGGTCGGGGTCGAGGTCCCAGGACGCGTCGCTGTCCACGAGGACGGCGCGGGCGCCGAGGTAGGCGATCGGGTTGATGGACCCGACGAAGGTGAAGTCGCTGACCATCACCTCGTCGTCGCGCTCGACGCCGAGCAGGATCAGCGCGACGTGCAGGGCGGCCGTGCCCGAGGAGGTCGCGACGGCGTAGCCGGCGCCGACATACTCAGCGAACCGCTCCTCGAACTCGGACACGAAGGGCCCGACGGAGGACACGAACCCGGACTCGACGGCCTCCAGCACGTAGCGCCGCTCGAGCTCGCCGATGTTGGGGACGGACAGCGGCACGAAGCCCTGCTCGTGGGCACCGGGCGCGTTCGCCTCGCCGCCCACGCTGTGGCGGGCGCTCGTCGCGGCGCCGGTGCCCGGGGTGCCGTCGTCGGGGGTGCCGGAGGCGGTCTCGGCGTCGCTCATCGGTGGTACCTCGCGGCCTTGTCGGCGTCGACGCGCGGGCGCAGCCACTCGGCCACCTGGGCCAGGCCGTCCTCGAGCGAGACCGTGGGCTCCCAGCCCAGCAGCTCCTTGGCCTTGCGGGGCTCGGAGAGCAGGATCTCGACCTCGGACCCGGCGGGACGGATGCGCTCCTCGTCGGTGACGATGCGGGCGGACGAGCCGGTGACCTGCTTGCAGATCTCGACGATCTCGCCGATGGAGTCCGTGCGGCCGGTGCCGAGCTGGATGACCTCGCCCGGCGGGACGTCCGTCAGCGCGGCGCGCACGAAGCCGTCCGCGGTGTCGGTGGCGAAGGTGAAGTCGCGCTTGGGCGAGACCGCCCCGAGGCGGATCTCCTCGGCACCCACGAGCATCTGCGACAGGACCGTCGGGATGACGGCGCGGGTCGACTGGCGCGGCCCGTAGGTGTTGAACGGCCGCAGGATCGTCACCGGCGTCTCGAAGGACAGCGCGTAGGACTCGCACATCTTGTCCGCGCTGATCTTGGTGGCGGAGTAGGGCGACTGGCCGCGCAGCTCGTGGGTCTCGGTGATCGGCACCTCCTTGGGGGTGCCGTAGACCTCGGAGGTGGAGGTGTTGACCAGGCGCGGCGTCCCGTGCCGGCGGACCGCCTCGAGGACGTTGAGCGTGCCGATCACGTTGGTCTCGACGTAGGAGCGGGGCGCGACGTAGGAGAAGGGGATGGCGATGAGGGCCGCCAGGTGCAGGACGACGTCCATGCCCTCGACCGAGGCCATCACGTGCTCGGGGTCACGGATGTCGCCGAGCACGACCTCGGCCTGCCCGTCCTTGAGCGCCTGCTGGAAGCTCGGCGACTCGTCGAGCCAGCCCAGGGACCCGTTGGAGTTGTAGAGGCAGAAGGCCGAGACCTGCGCCCCGTCGGCGACGAGCCGCTCGACGAGGTGCGAGCCGATGAACCCGTCCGAGCCGGTCACGAGGACCCGCTTGCCCTTGAGAGTGGCTCCGGAGGACGAGTCCTGCTGCGGTGCGGTCATGTTCACGCCTGTCCTTTCGCGCGGGCAAGGTCCTTGGGGGTGCCCACATCGATCCAATCCGATGACATCGTCCACGTGGCGACCCGATCACCACGGTCCAGCAACTGTTGCACGAGCTCCGGCATGGTGCTGGGTCGCCCGTCCGGGAGGAGCTCGAGGGCGTCGGCGTCGACGGCATACACGGCCGTGTTGATGTCGACGCTGATCGTCGGCTTCTCGCTGATCCCCGTCACGAAGCCCGCGTCGTCGCAGTCCACGACGCCGAAGGGGATCTCGTGCTGGTAGCTGCGGGTCGCCATGGTCAGCCGGGCCCCGCTGCGCTCGTGCCGGTCGAGGAGCTCCTGGGCACCGAACTGCACCATGAGGTCACCGTTCATCACGAGGACGGGGTCGTGCAGGTCCGGGCGCCGGTCGCGCAGGAGCGTCAGCGAGCCGGCGGTCCCGAGCGGGTTGTCGGGCTCCTCGCGCAGGTAGTGCACCTGGCACCCGAGCCGGGACCCGTCCCCCAGGTGCTCCTCGATCTGCTCCGCGAGGTAGTTGACGCTGACGTAGATCTCGCGGATGCCGTCGCCCACGAGGTTGAGGATGATCCACTCGAGGATGGTGCGCCCGGCGACGGTCATCAGCGGCTTGGGTCGGTCCCTGGTGAGCTCGCCGAGCCGGGTCCCCTTGCCACCGGCCATGATCACGGCGACGTTGGGCAGCGGCTCGCTGCCGACCACGTCGAAGAGCGTGTGCAGCCCGACGAGCCGGCCACCCTCGTCGACCTCGGGGACCACGGTGAGGTGCCGTGCGCGCAGCAGATCGAGGACCAGGGCGCGAGGCGATCCGGCGCTGACCGTGGACGGGGTCTTGGTGGCGAAGGGAAGGGCGGGGTCGTCGAGGTCTGCTCCGGCGAGAACGGCACGACGGACGTCACCATCGGTGAGCAGCCCGGCGAGGACGCCGTCCGCAGAGGTGATCAGGGCGACGGTGGTGGCGGCGTCGTCGATGACCTGGAGGGCGTCACGGATCGTCCCCGTCTCGGAGATGCAGGTGCGATGCAGGTCGCGCGCAGTCATCGGGCGGCTCCTTCGATCTCGGCGAACGGCTTGACGCGGTCGGCTCCCGCCGCGCGACGGACGACCTGGACGACACGGCGGGCCGCGTCCCCCTGACCATAGGGGTTGACCGACGCGGCAGCCGTCGCCCTCCCCTCGGGCGACAGGGCACGCTCGATGGCGTCACGCACGGTGACGTATCCCTCGTCGGCGTGGATGACGTTGTCCCCCCGCAGACGTCCCCGCTGCCGCTCGCCGACGTCCACCGCGGGGACGTGGGCGCTGGCGGCCTCGATGATGCCGGACGAGGAGTTGCCGACGACGACGTCGACGGCGTGCAGCGCCCGGGGGTAGCGACTGCCCAGGGACGCGACGACCACCAGGCGAGGCTGGTCGAGCGCCGCCCGCTCGAGGACGGCGAGGATCTCCTCACGACCCGGGTCCAGCCCGGGGTGGGTGGCCAGGACGGTGCCGCAGGTGTCCAGGGTCGCCTGCAGGGCCTCGGCCGCCCACTCCCCCACGGGCAGGTCGCCCTCGGCGGTGGGCGGGTGGTAGGTGAACATGGCCAGCGGTCGCAGCACGGGCACACCCAGCAGGTCGGCCAGCTCCGCGTCCGTCAGCGCGGTGGACGAGGCGAGCCGGTCGAGGCCAGGGGCACCGGTGACGTGCACGCGCCCGGCAGGCTCCCCCATCTGGCGCACCCGACGGGCGGCGTCGGACGACGCGACGCAGTGCTGGTCGGCGAGCTTGGTCACGGCGTGGCGGACCCGCTCGTCGACGGCCCCCTCGGTCACCTCGCCACCGTGCAGGTGCACGACCGGTATGCCGAGCAGGAAGGCCGCCGGCACGACGTGGAGGAGCTCCCAGCGGTCGCCGAGGACCACGAGGGTGTCGGGGCGCAGCGCGGGCAGCAGGCGCCCCGCGCCCTCCGCGAGGTGGGCGCCGTGCCGGACCACGGCCGCCGGGTCGAGGTGCTCGACCGGCGGGCACAGGGCGTGGAGGCGCCCGTCGACCACGGCGTGCGGGGCGACGTCACGCAGCGCGGACGCCAGGGAGTCCACGTCGTAGGCCACGCCGGTGAGCAGGTGCAGCTCGACGTCCTGGTCGTCGGCCAGGGCGGTGATGACGGGCGAGAGCGGGCCCAGGTCGGCGCGGGTGCCGACGAAGACCGCCACCCTCTGGGGGGCCTGCGTCATCGGGCCGCCCCAGCGGCGGGTGCGTCCGGGGCGAGGTCCGCGTCGACGATCTGGGCGCCTGCAGCCACGTCGCGGGCCAGCACGCGCCCGCGGATGTCCACGGCCGGGCTGATGCCGCCCTCGGGTCGGAGCAGGGACAGGTCGGTGCCCTCCAGCGTCGAGCCCGCGCGCAGGCCGTGCGCGGCGTGCCAGCTGCGGCGCACCAGCACCGCGTTGTCCTGCTCGGAGGGCTGGCGCACCTTGACCCCGTCGCCGAGACCGACCGCGAGGGCCTTGGTGGACCTGACGTAGTCCGCGAGCTCGGCGGGCTCGAGGCTGGCCATGTGGTCGGGTCCGGGCATCGTGCGGTCGAGCGTGAAGTGCTTCTCGAGGACGGGGGCGCCGAGGGCCACCGCCCCGAGCGCCGTCTGCAGACCGGGCGTGTGGTCGGACCAGCCGACGGGGACGCCGTGCCCGGCCTCCATGGCGGGGATCGCGCGCAGGTTGCACTCCTCGATGGGCGCGGGATAGGCCGACACGCAGTGGAACAGCACCAGACCGGGGGCCTCGGCGCAGGCGTCGACGGCCGCGGCGACCTCGTCGGAGGTGCCCATGCCGGTCGAGACGAGCATGGTCACGCCGAGGCGGGCGAGCTCGCGCAGGTAGGGCAGGTTGGTGAGCTCGCCGCTGGAGACCTTCATCGCCGGCAGGCCCAGCTCGGCGAGCGCGTGGGCGCTGTCGAGGTCGAACGGGGTGGACAGGAACTCGAGCCCGCGCTCGTGGGTGTGGGCCTGGAGCTCGGCCCACGCCGTCATCGGCAGCGTGAGCGCCTCCAGCAGCGATCGCTGGTCCTGGGCACCGCCGCGGTCCCGCTGGTAGGGGGTGGTCGCGGCGACGCTCGACACCAGCTTGGCCGCGTCGAAGGTCTGGAACTTGACCGCGTCGGCACCCGCCTCGGCGGCGGTGTCGACCAGGCGGTGAGCGATGTCCAGGTCGCCGTTGTGGTTGACCCCGGCCTCGGCGATGACGTAGACGTCCCGCTCGGTCGGGATCGTCCTGTCCCCGATGCTCGCTGCTCGCACGCTCACTGCTGCTCCTCCGTCTGCTCGTCCTGCTCGTCGTCATGGTCGTCGATGCTGCGCGCCGGGACCCCGGCCACGCGGTGGCCGTCGGGCACGTCCCGTATGACGACCGCGCCCGCCGCCACCACGCATCCGGCCCCGACGCGGACCCCGGGCAGGACGCGGGCCCCGCTGCCCACGAGCGTCAGGTCTCCGACGCTCGCGCCCCCCAGCACCACGGCCCCCGGCGCCACGTGCACGCCGTCGCCCACCACGACGTCGTGCTCGACGACGGCGGCGGTATTGACGATCACCGCGCGGCCGAGCCGCGACTGCGGACCCACGTGGCCGTGCTCGAGCACCACCGTGCCCTCGCCGATCCGGCTGCTCCGCGCGATGGTGGCCGTCAGGGCCAGGACAGGCGGGCAGCTCACCGCCGCCATGGCGCGAGACGTGGCTCGGACCCGAGACCGGTTGGCGCCGAAGGCCCCGGCGACCCTGGCCCCGGTGCTCGCGGCGTAGGCCACCGCCTGGTCGTCGCCGTCGAGCTGGCGCACCTCGGGGCCCCATCCCTCACGCGCCTCGCCCGGGGCACCCGCGACGGCCGTCACGCGGTCACCGAGCCGGTCGAGGACATCGGCCACGCTGCGGGCGTGACCGCCGGCACCCAGCAGCACCCAGCAGGTCTGCGCGCGCTCGGGCCGGCTCACGCACCCTCCGAACGCGCGACGCGCTCGGCCGCCTCGGCGAAGGCACCTCCGACGGCGGCGATGTTGGCCGGCTCCAGGACCTCCGGAGCGCGCGGCGGGTCGAGCACCAGGCCCTTCCAGGAGTGCCTGACGTAGTCGTGGACGAACCAGTGGTCCACCGTCTCCCGGTCGGCCCGCAGCCCCTCCCAGCGACGCTCGGCGACGAACGCGGCGAGGTCCTCGGGGTCGGGGACGTGCGCGACGTTGGGCAGCCGGGACCACGGCATGGCCGCGCCGGTGACCACGGGGAGGCCGTTGAGGGAGTTCTCCAGGCCCACGGTGCCCGTCGCCGTCACGGTGAACACGGCGTCGCGCGCCATCGCGCGTGAGTCGGCGAAGGGATCGACCCGCGCGATGTTGGGGTGCGCGTCGAAGGGTGGCCAGAAGCTGGGGTCACGCCGCCACATGAAGTGGGCGTGCTCCTTGACGGCGAGGCCGATCCCGAGCGGGGCGAGCGCGTCCGCCAGGATGCGCGCGGTGTTGGTCTGGTCCCGCCACAGACGGCCGTGCACGTCGACGCTCGACTCGGGCTGCACGTGCAGCGGCATGAAGACATAGCGCTGTGGCAGGGGATCCCAGGCCCTCCCCTGGTAGCTGCGCAGGTTGACGCGCGACCGGATCGGGTTGAGCCAGGGCAGGCGCGGATAGTCCGACACCCTGGGCAGCTGCAGGTTGCTCCCCCGGTCCACCGCGAACTCCTTGACCCGGTCCTTGGCCAGTCGCCAGATCTCGGCGTTCGACTCGACCTTCGCGTTCTGCGCGAACCCGGTCGGCCGGTCCTGACGGTCGCGCCAGAGAGCCAGGAAGTCCTGCCCTGCCGCGACGGCGGCGGGGTCCTCACGCTCCCGCTCGAACAACGTCACGCCCACGGGGCACCCGACCAGACCGAACCGGTCTGCCGGGAGCCGGATGCTGCGCGGCCACACGGCCAGGCCGCCGTGGTGCGTGACGAGGCCCGCCGCCAGCAGCTCGGAGGTGACGGTGAACTCGGCGAGCGCCAGCATGGGTCCCCTTCCCGCGACCGCGGCCTCGATCTCCTCGGCGGCGAGGTTGAGGAAGTTCATCGCGGTGTCGACGCGGTTGCGGCGCAGAGCCCGCTCGGAGACCAGGAGGTCGTGGACGTCGAGGCCCACGCCGTCGAGCGCCCGGCGAAGGGCACCGTGAGGGGACAGGCCCGACACGACGTCGGCGCGCCGGGCCTCGCGGTACGGCAGCCGGACGACCGTCGCCCGTGGGGTGTGCCGCTTGACCCAGTCGAGGTTGGCGTCGGTCCGCAGGACCATCACGAGGTCCTTGGTCTCGAACCCTGCGTGGACCAGGGCCGGCACGAGCAGGTCGTCGTAGCCCAGACCCATGTGGACGAGGGGGGTGACCACGAAAGACCTCCAGATGGCGTTGCGTCGCGGGCGGTGCCCGGTGAGTCTATCGTCGGGACCAGGCACCGGATCGTGCAGCAACGCCGACGGCCACCAGGCCAGCGATCGCGATGAGCGCGCACGACCCGAGACGCGCCACGAGACCGGCGCCGTCGGTCCCCGCCTGGCTCCCGAGAGCCGTGAGCGCGGCCACCCCGGCGAGGACCCCGACCAGAGGCACGGTCGGCCACACCAGCCCGGCCGACCGCCAGGCCAGCACCAGCGAGGCGATCGCGAGCACCGCGTAGGCGAGCAGGCGGGCGAGGGCCAGCCCCGGCACGCCCCACGTCGCCAGCAGGGCCGTGCCGGCGACGGCGAGAACGACGAGGGCGACCAGCGCAGACCACAGGAGGCGTTCGGTGCGCCCCACGTCCACGAGCGTCAGGGCCGCCGCCTGGTAGAGCATGTAGCAGACGGCGACGGCGCACATCGGCCCCAGGGCCGCGACCATGGCCTGATGGTCGAACTCCGGCGGTGCGAGCACGGGGACGAGCCACGGGGACAGCAGGGACACGCCCGCGCCCCCCGCCCCGACGACGGCTGCGAGCGCCAGGCAGGTCGTGGCGGTGTACTGCCGACGCGTCCCCTCCGGGCGGGCGAAGACCATCGGGGACCAGGCGTTGTAGAACGCTGTGGCGAGCACGAAGGGCATGTTGCCGAGCGTCGTCAGCGCCGCGTTGTAGGTGCCAGCCGTGCCCGGAGGCCCGAGCAGCTGGGCGATCGCGACGTCCCCCATGAGGAGGCCCGCCATGGCCACCGACTGCGGCAGCAGAGGCAGCGCGTCCCGCAGGGCTGCCACCACCCTCGGCTCGCGTCGTGGTATCCGGGGTCGGGCGACGCGGAGCGCGGCCACCGAGCACAGGGCGAGCACCACGGCGTACGCCCCGAGGTAGGCGTCGGCGGTCGCGGACGGCCCCTGGCTCGTCACGAGGACGCCCGCTCCCTGGGCGCCGACGGTCGACAGGACGGCCAGGAGCACGAAGTCGAGCGGCCGCTGCCTGGCCCGGGCCACGGCCTGCCCGGCCGCCACGCAGGTCAGCCCGGCCGCTGACCAGGCGAGCGCCACCCACTGCCATGGCGACCCGCCGACGAGGGCGGCCACGACCAGGGCCAGCGCGGTCCCCGCGACCGCCAGCCCGGCGCCGGCGACGAACATCGCGCCGGCGAGGGAGCGCGCCACGGCGGGGCCGTCTCCCGGGCGGTGGTGCTCGCGCAGCACGAGCTGCGGGATCCCCGCTGCGGCAACGGTGTAGACGATCTGGACCAGGACCAGCCCGAAGGCGACGTCGGCGTAGCCGACCCGTCCGAGTGCTCGCGTCGCGAACGGCGCGACGGCGAGCATCCCCAGCCCCTGCAGGGCCGTGCCGACGAGGTAGAGCAGGCCGGCCGTCGTGGCGCGCCGCCCTGGAGCGGACTCGCCGGGAGGTTGCGAGGGGGGCGTGGCCGGGTCTGACACAGTAGGCAAACCTACCGGTCCCCTCGACAAGAATGGTGCACATGCAAGCCGTCGTCCGTGGTGCCGGATCGATCGGGTCCAGACATCTCCGGGTCCTTGCCAGGCTCGGTCTGCAGAGCGCGTCCTGGCCGGTGCGGGAGCGGCCCGACGCCGACGACCGGACCGTCCTGACCGACCGCACCGGAGCAGCAGCCTGCGCCGGGGCCACGGTCGTCGTCGTGGCGACCGACACCTCCAGGCACGTGCAGGACGCCCTGGCGGCGCTCGAGGCCGGCGCCCGTCACGTCCTCGTGGAGAAGCCGCTGGCCGTCGACGGCGCCCAGGCCGAGGCGCTGGCCCACCACCCCCGCCGGGCGGCGGTCACCGTCGCCGCTCCCCTGCGCGGTCACCGGGCGTGGCTGGACGTCGTCGAGCTGGCTGCCGCCATCGGCGGGCCACGGACCGTCGATGTCGTCTGCCAGTCCTGGCTCCCCGACTGGCGGCCCGGCCGTGACTACCGCGAGAGCTACTCCGCGCGGCCGGAGGAAGGAGGGGTCTTGCGCGACATGGTGCACGAGCTCGACTATGCCATCGCCCTCACCGGCCGCCCGCGCCTCCTCTGGTCGCGGCTGCAGCACGAGGGCCCGCTGCAGATGGCGGCCGAGCAGTCGGCGTCCCTGGCCTGGATGGGCGAGAGGGGGGACCAGGTCAGGGCCCACCTCGACTACGTCACCCGACCCACCCGACGCGCGCTCGCCGTCACCGGACCTGACGGCGTGCTCGAGTGGGACCTCACGCGCCACCTCGTCACGCTCCGTCATCCGGACGGGCAGGTGACGGAGCGCGCCCACCCGGAAGATGCCGACCGTGACGCGGTCATGGCTCGACAGCTGACCGCGCTCCTCGACGGGACGCCCTCCCCGGCCTCCCCGACCCCCCTCGACCGGGCACTCGACGTCCTGCGGCTCTGCGACGACGCGCGGGCCCTGTCCACCGATCACCCCAGGAGGACCCCATGAGCAGCACCGAGGCACCACGAGTCCTCGCCGTCATCCCCGCGAGGGGCGGTTCGAAGGGCCTGCCCGGCAAGAACGTCCGCCCGCTCGTGGGCCTGCCCCTGATCGTCCACAGCATCAGGGCGGCAGGCCTCACTCCGGGGATCACCCGGTGCATCGTCACCACCGACGACCCTCAGATCGCGGACGTGGCCAGGGCCAACGGGGGTGACGTGCCATTCCTGCGCCCTCCCGAGCTCGCCACCGACTGGACTCCCATGGGGCCCGTGATCAAGCACGCCCTGGCTGCAGTCGAGGAGTCCGAGGGCGCCGCCTACGACGCCCTCGTCCTGCTCGACCCCACCTCCCCGGCGCGTCGCCCCGAGCAGCTCGACGAGGCCGTCCGGCGACTGCTCGCGGACGACGCCCTGGACGGCGTGATCTCGGTGTCCGAGCCGACGTTCCAGCCCACGTGGGTCGGGGTCCGCGAGACCACTCCCGGGGCAGCGGTCGAGCGCTACTACGCCGAGGGGCGCGGAGTGACGCGGCGCCAGGACACTCCGCGCTACCTGCGCATCAACGGCAACTTCTACGCGTGGCGAGCCGACTTCGTCCGGCGCCTCGAGGTGTCGTGGTTCGACGAGGGGCGTCACGGCATGCTGGAGATCCCCGAGAAGCAGGCCTTCTCCATCGACGACGAGTATGAGTTCCGGCTGATCGAGTCCCTGGTCACCTCGGGACTGCTCGAGCTGCCGTGGATCGAGGGGCAGGCGTGATGACCCCCACCCTGCGCGGGCGGACGTGCCTGGTGACCGGGGCCGCCGGCCCGCTCGGATCCGTGCTGGCCGACGCGCTCGCCACCGAGGGCGCGACCGTCATCGCCGTCGACCTGCACGCCCAGGGGGTGGCGGCCTCGACCGAGCAGCTCCCCACACCCTGCGACCAGACCCACCAGGCTCTCGCGGCGGACCTGCTCACCCGCGACGGCCTGGACGCCGCCGAGTCCGCCGCCCGGTCCGCGGGGTCCTTGGACGTCCTCGTCAACAACGCGGCCTTCACCGGCACGTCCGGGGTGCCGGGCTATGCCGTGCCCTTCGAGGAGCAGACGGACGACGCGTTCGAGCTGGCGCTCCGGCTCAACCTGACGGCTCCGTTCTCGCTCGCGCGCCGGCTCGCGCCGATGATGTGCGCGAGCGGTCACGGCAGCATCATCAACGTGTCCAGCATCTACGGTCTGGTCGGCCCCAACATGGGGCTGTACGCCGGCACGCGGATGGGCAACCCGGCCGCCTACGCCGTGAGCAAGGGCGGGGTCGCCCAGCTGACGCGCTACCTGGCCACCGTGCTCGCTCCCGACATCCGCGTCAACGCCTTCGCCCCCGGTGGCATAGCGCGGGGCCAGGACGACGCCTTCACGCGGCGCTACGAGTCGCTCACCCCGCTGGGGCGGATGGGCAGCGAGGACGACTTCCGTGGGGTCGTGACGTGGCTCGCCGGCGACGCCTCGGCCTACGTCACCGGGCAGGTCATCGCCGTGGACGGTGGGTGGACAGCCTGGTGAGGCACCGACCGTCCCGACCAGGGCGGTCAACTGGTCAGGTCATCGGGTCGGCGGTGCGGCCGCGCAGCCTGGCGCCCTTGGCGCGGGCCTCGTCGCGCAGGACTGACTGGAAGGCCACCATCGCCTCGCGCACCCGTGACGCCTCCTCACCGGCGCCGGAGCCGATGATGCGCGCGGCCAGCAGGCCCGCGTTGCGCGCGCCGCCGATCGACACGGTCGCGACCGGAACCCCGGCCGGCATCTGCACGATCGACAGCAGCGAGTCCATGCCGTCGAGATGCTTCAGCGGCACCGGGACCCCGATCACCGGCAGCGGCGTCACGGCCGCGAGCATCCCCGGCAGGTGCGCGGCGCCCCCGGCACCGGCGACGATCACCTGCAGCCCGCGCGAGGCGGCCTGCTCGCCGTACGCGATCATCTCGGTCGGCATGCGGTGGGCCGAGACGACGTCCGCCTCGTAGGTGATGCCGAGCTCGTCGAGGGCCAGCGCCGCCTGCTCCATGACCGGCCAGTCGGAGTCGGAGCCCATCACGAGCCCGACGGCCGGGCCCTGAGAGTCGTGGTCGGACGGTGTCATTCGGTGATCACTCCCTGGAGGTAGTCGCAGGCGTGACGCGCTCGCGCCCGCAGGTCGTCGAGGTCGTCCCCGCTCACGTCGACGTGCCCGATCTTGCGGCCGGGGCGCACGTCCTTGCCGTAGAGGTGGAACTTCATCGCGGGGTCGCGCGCCATGAGGTGCCGGTAGGTCGCGTAGAGCTCGGGGTAGTCGCCGCCGAGGACGTTGCCCATCACGGTCCAGCGCGCCCGCGAGCGGGTCGAGCCGAGCGGCAGGTCGAGGACCGCCCGCAGGTGCTGCTCGAACTGGCTCGTGACCGAGCCGTCGATGGTCCAGTGGCCCGAGTTGTGGGGGCGCATCGCCAGCTCGTTGACCAGGTATGCCGGACGGCCGTCGCCGTCACGCGTCTCGAACAGCTCCACCGCCATGACGCCGGTGACACCCAGCTCGCCGGCGATGCGCAGCGCGGACTCGCTCGCCCGCGAGGCCAGCTCGGGGTCGAGGTCCGGCGCGGGGGCCAGCACCTCGGTGCAGATCCCGTCGGTCTGCACGGTCTCGACGACCGGCCAGACGGCGGCCTGCCCGGACGGCGAGCGGGCGACGAGGACGGCCAGCTCGCGCGTGAACCCGACCATGGCCTCGGCGAGCAGCCCGTCGGCCATCGTGGTCCCGTGCTCGCCGACGGTCCCACCGGCACCGGCGGCCTCGACGGCGTCGAGCCAGTCGCCCGCCTCGTCGATGCCGGCGACCACGCGAACTCCCTTGCCGTCGTAGCCCCCTCGCGGCGTCTTGAGCACGAGCGGCCAGCCGACCCGTCGGCCGAAGGCCTCGAGGTCGGCGCGGCTCGTCACGTGCGCCCAGTCCGGGCAGGGGATGCCGAGGGCTGTGAGCCTGCGCCGCATGACCAGCTTGTCCTGGGCGTGCAGCAGGGCCTCCGGGGAAGGCTCGACCCGGACCCCGGCGTCCTGGACGGCGGCGATCACCTCCGGCGGCACGTGCTCGTGGTCGAAGGTCACGACGTCGCACTTCCGCGCGAAGGCGAGCACGTCCTCGATGCTGGTGTGGTCACCGACCGGCGACGAGGGCACGACCTGCGCGGCCGACGCGGTCTCCGACTCCGCCAGCACCGACAGCGTGACGCCGAGCCCGACGGCGGGAGGTGCCGTCATACGAGCCAGCTGCCCGCCACCGATGATGCCGACGACGGGGAAGCCTCCGGGGGCGCGCGCTGGGGTCAAGGTCACCGCCCCAGGATAGGTCCCCGGCAGTGACCGGTGGTTCTGCTATCAATGGCGCATGCCCGCACCCGGAACCCTGGCGCCGACCGTGGTCGTGCGCCTCGTGGGCGCCTGCCTCGTGGCCGTCGCCGTCGCGCAGCTGGTGAGCCCGTTGCGGGGATACCAGCACCACCACCCGGTGCTGGTGGCGGCCGTCGTCGTCCTCCTGCTCGCGCTCCTCGCCGGGCTCCGCGCGAGGCGGGCCGCCCCACCGGTCCCCCGGCTCCTCGGCCGACCATGGAGGACGGCGCTCTTCGCCGCGGTCGTCACGGGCCTGCACGCCTGGGCCATTCGCTACCCCTACGGCTGGGACGCCGGGTACCTGTCCGGCGTCGCCCGGGCCATGGAGCTGGGCCAGCCCCTCGATCCGCAGCAGGCCTTATACCTGTCGCACTACCCGATCAACCTCCCCGTCCTGGACGCCCTGCGCCTCGCCATGGCCGTCCACCGGGTCAGCGGGTTCCCCGTCGCTGCCACGACGGCGCTGATCAGCGCTGTCGTGACGGGCGTCGTCGTGCTCGTCACGGGCTCGCTGCTGGCCAGGCCGATCGGGTCCGTCAACGCCTCTGCCACCTGGGCCGGGACCATCGCCTCGTCGGTCGCCCTCGTGCTGGTCGGGCTGAACCCGTGGATGTCCGTGATGTACAGCGACCAGCTCGCCCTCGTCTTTCCCGTCCTGGTCGTGTGGCTCGTCGTGCGCTGGTCGACAACCCGGTCACGCGCTGGAGCGATCGTGGTCATGGTGCTCGCCGGGCTGTGCGTAGGAGTCGGCGGGTCGGTCAAGGCGACCGTCCTCGTCGTCCTCGTGGCCGTCGTCCTGGGCCTTGCGCTGTGCCCCAGGCCGCCGGGTCGCGGCACCCGCGACGTCGCCGTGGCGATCGTCGTCCTGGCGCTGACCGGGGTGGGCGCCACCGTCGTCGCTCCGCACGTGTGGCGAGCGGCGTCAGGTGCCGCGCCGTGGATGGACGGCGGTCGGGAGATGCCCGTGGAGCGATGGCTGTGGGTGGGGCTGACCCCGTCCCGCCGCTCGGACGGCACGGTGGTCAACGGCACCTACAACGCGCGCATCGACGTCGCCCTGCGACCTCTGCCGACGGCGGAGGCGCGGCGGGTGTCGCGTGAGGGCGTGACCGCCCGTGTGCGAGAGCTGGGTCCGTCCGGCCTCGTGGCGTGGGAGGTGCGTAAGGTGCGGTGGAACCTCTCCGACGGGATGTTCACGGCCTACGGCGAGGGTCAGGACCCGCGAACCGCGGAGACAGAAGCGCTGTCCGCCCCGTGGTGGGAGGTCCCTGCCCGGTGGCTGAGCGCTCCCGGGGGAGGCGGTCACGCCGGGCGCGGCGCCGCGACGCAGGCGCTGTGGGTCTCGACGATGCTGGTGGCAGGTGTCGGCTGCCTGACCGTGCGACGCGCCCGCGTGGATGCCCTGACCACGTCTCTGGCGCTGGGGGTGGCAGGCATCGTGGCCTTCACCGCTCTGATGGAGGCCCGGCCACGCTACGTCCTGGTCTACGCACCGGTCCTCGTGCTGCTCGCGGCGCGGACGTGCCCGGCGGCTACGCGCTCACCCGCACCGCAGGTGGTAGACGCGCACCTGCGGTGAGCTCAGCTCGAGATCCGCCACGTCGGCCAGGCGGGGGCTCGTCCTCCCGAGCCGAGTATCGTCCAAGACCCACCGGGCACCCATCCTGCACACCGCAGCGAGGTCGTCGGTCCGGGCCTGCTCGATGACGCGGTCGTTCAGGCGCAGGAGGGGCTGGTCCCAGAAGGGCATCGTCGCGTAGCCCCGGCCCTTCGTGACGGGAGCGCTGAGGACCCGTCGACCGTAGGCCCAGCCCGACACGAGTGTCCGCCGGCCACCGAAGGCCGTCACCCAGAAGCTGCGGGCGTCGCACTCGGTGGCGAGGGTCTGACCGGGCCAGAGGCAGTGGGTGTCCGTGACGACGACGTCGTCGAGACCTGCCTGGTCACGCAGGAGAGCAGCGGCCTCGAGCTGGTCCGGCCCCGTGGGACTGCGGTTCTCCACCCGGATGTGGGAGGCGATGGAGCTCTGGTCCGTGACGACGACGTGACCGAGCGCGGTCCCCACGCCGGCGGAGAAGACGACGGCCCAGGCGGCCCAGCGAACCAGGGCGCTCGACGATCGACGCGTCAGGAGCCACGCCGCGAGGGCGATCCCGGCGAGCACCACCAGGTAGGCCGTGATCCGCAGCATCCGTTCCGCGGGCGTCGTGACGTCGTGCAGCAGGCGCTCCAGCACCTCGAGGCGGGCCATCACGGTCCAGGCGAGGGCCCCGGCACAAACGGCGAGCACCCACCCGCGGCGGGACCGGGGCCCTGCGGCGGACCAGGCCGGGGCCAGCACCGCTGCCGTCGCCATGGCGAGGTAGGGGAACCCGGCCCGGAGGAAGAACACCTCGCTGGTCCCGGGGTGGGCGAGAACGGTCGTGAGGAGGAGGCCGAGGAGCCCGGCTCCCAGCAGCAGCGGCGCGACCACCGGGTCCCTGCCCGCGAGGCCACGGATCCCGGGCCACACCACGAGGATCGTTCCCACGCACCACGCCGCGATCCCCATCAGCATGATCACGGCCGAGCCCGGGGTGCCCCACGCGTCGAGCACCCAACGAGGCACGGCGCGGGCGAGGCCCCCGTCGTGCGAGAGCGCCAGCAGCCGCCAGACGTAGGAGAACGGCTGCACGGCCAGCCCGTCGGTGGACCCGCCGTAGACGGCGCAGCGAGCAGCGAGCAGCGCCAGCAGCGCCAGGACGCCCCAGCCGGTCGTGCGGGCGGCCAATGGCCATTTCCTGCGCCAGGCCGCCGTGATCGCGAGCGCGAGCAGACCACCGCCGAGGACCGGCAGCGCGGTGGTCTTGGCCACGGTGAGCACCATCATCAACAGCGCCCCCAGAGGCAGGGTGCGCCCCCACCCCAGCTCGCCGCGAAGCTGCGCGACGACCAGTGGCAGCAGCGCCATCGACACGAGGATGGCGTAGGTCATCGAGGGGCTGGCCCAGCCGTTCTGCACCATCGTCATGGGGGTCTCGGTCAACCTGGTCATGCCGCCCACGGCCGTCCAGCCCATGGCGATCCACGCAGCCCAGGCTCCGGCGGCCTCGCTGCGGAGCACCTCGCGACCGGCGGCAGCGATCGCGAGGGCCGTGAGTCCGGTTACGAACGGGTACCAGAGCTGCAGCACGACCACGGTGTCGGGGACCCGACCGAGCTCCCCCACGGCGGCCATGGCAACGTTGGCGAACCAGTGGTAAGGCAGCGCCTCGCCCGCCGCCTGGGGGAGGGTCAGCGGCAGTGCACGGTGAGCCTCCGAGGTCAGCGAGAGGTTGAACAGGACGTCCTGGTAGTACGTCCTCGTCTCGGTCTGCCAGTGCGCGGTCCAGCGGGTGAAGTCCCCCACGGTCCACCCCAGCACTAGCAGGACCAGCAGGACCGACGACCACTCGGCGCCGCCGGGTCGCCGCCACCCTTGGCGGACCAGCACCCGACGCCGTGCTGACGGCAGGGCCAGGCAGACCAGCACCAGGCCGGCGACGGGGATCCAGCAGGGCAGCCCGAGGTGCAGCTGCGCCCACCAGGTCGGCAGCAGCAAGGCCGACCCGACTGCCCCGCCCAGGGCCAGGTCGTGCGTGAGCCCTCGGACCGAGCCCCGGACCGTGCGCACGACCACCAGACCGGCCGCGCACAGGGCCACCTGCACCCCGAACCACCCGACGACGTCCCCGGGAGCCACCCCTTGGACGAGGGCGACCAGGGCACAACCCAACACGAGCACGAGAAATGGCACGAGGCTATAGTGCCCTGGTCAGTGGCCCCGGCCGCCCATCTCGGCCCGGCCGCGCGCCGTGCGGCCGGCCCGCGGCAGACGTCGCACTGTCCGCCCTCCCCGTCCTCGAGCGTCTGGCCAGGCCGGTTGCCGGTCTCAGACGCCCGGCCAGGCCGGTCGACGCTTCTCGGCGAAGGCGGCGACGCCCTCGCGCCGGTCGCCGCTGAACGCCGTCGCCCGCCAGCAGCCGTCCTCGATCTCCAGCCCGGCCGCCAGGTCGACGTCGGAGCCGAGGCGCATGGCCTTCTTGGCGTTGCGCACCCCGACCGGCGAGTGGGTGGCGATCAGGGACGCCAGCTCCAGCGCGTGCTCGCGGGCGGTCCCGGCGTCCACGACCTCGTCGACCGCCCCGAGCGCGAGCGCCTCGGCCGCCGTCATCCTGCTCGCGCCGAAGATGATGCGCGACGCCCGCGACCAGCCGACGCGGCGGGTCAGCAGCTGGGTGCCGCCACCGCCGGGGATGACGCCCACCGACACCTCGGGCAGGCCCACGGTCGCGCCGGCCCCGCAGACGATCACGTCGCAGGACAGCGCGATCTCGAAGCCCCCGCCGAGCGCGAAGCCGTCCACGGCCGCGATGGCGGGGACGGGCAGGGTCAGCACGCCGGTGTAGGCGGCCCGCGCGATCGGTCGCTGCGCCATCAGGTCGGCGTCGGTGAAGCCGTTGCGCTCCTTGAGGTCCGCGCCGACGCAGAAGGCCTTGGGGTGCGTGGAGGTCACGACCACCGACCGCACCTCACCGCTGAGGGCGAGCGCCGACAGCTCGGCGGTCGCGGCGCCGAGGTCGCGGGCCATCGCGGTCGAGACGGCGTTCATCGCCTCGGGCCGGTCCAGGGCGAGCTCGGCGACGTGGCCGTGCTCGCCGTGGCGGGTGATCGTCACGTTGTGGTCGTGGGTCATCGGACCTCCAGGTCGCGGACGGGGTCGGGGAGCTCGTGAGGTGCTGGGTCGGGCAGGGCCGGATCGGGCAGGGCCGCATCGGGCAGGGCCGCATCGGGCAGGGCCGCATCGGGCAGGGCCGCGTCGGGCAGGCCGTGGGGCACGGCGACCGTGCGGTGGAGCAGGGACGGTGCGACGACGCCCACGCCGCGCAGCGTGCGGCTGCGCTGGCGCACCGCCGTCAGGTCGGGGGCGTCGGCGAGGCGGGCGACGAGCCCCTCGTCCGCCAGCACCTTGCCAGAGGGGGCGACGGCGGTGAGGCGCGCGGCGCGGTTGACGGTGGTGCCGAAGACGTCGCCGAGGCGCGACACGACGTGGCCGTAGGCCAGGCCCACGCGGACGGGAGGCAGCATGTCGTCGTGGCGGATGGCGTCGACCAGGTCCAGCGCGATCCGGGCGCCGTCGGCGGGCACCTTGGCGACATACAGGACCTCGTCCCCCACGGTCTTGATCACCCGGCCGCCGTGGCCGGTGATGACGTCGCTGCACAGCGCCTCGAACCTCTGCACCACGGTGGCCAGCTCGCGCTCGGACAGCCGCCGCACCAGCGACGTGAACGACACGAGGTCGGCGAACCCCACGCAGCGCCGCAGCCCCTGCTCCCCCACCGACGGGTCGGCGTCGGCGACCATGCGCGCCGTGGCCGCCGCCAGGTGCCGCCGCCAGGCATAGACGAGGAGCGGCTCGAGCTCGTCGGCCAGCTCGGCGACCTTGCGCGCGGCGGCCAGCGCGGTGTCCTCGTCGGGCTCGGCGCGGGTGGAGTCGTGGCTCTCGTCGGAGACGGCCACGCGGCCGAGGTCGACCTCGCCCTGCGCCCACGGGCTCAGCGACTCGGCGAACACCGAGCACTGCCACACCGACAACCGGTCCGCCGTCCGCGCGAAGGCCCGGGTCAGGCTGAGCGCCGACTCCTCGTCGAGCTCGCCGCGGCGCACGAGGGCGGCCACGCCCCGCAGCGCCGTCAGGTCGAGCTGGGAGAACACCGCCTCCCCGTCCTCGTTGCCGGGGAAGCCGAGGGCGTGCCAGAAACGCTCGGCGGTGCGCAGGGAGACCCCGACGGTCCGGGACACGTCGCGGCGGTCGAGGTCCAGGGGGCCGCCGAGCAGCTCGCGCTGCACGCGTTCGACCAGGGGGTCGAGGCCGGCCGGGGCCTCCGACAGCCGGATCGACTCCTCGCGGGGGTCCGCCACCGTCGCCTCCTTGCCGTCCGGCGGGACGACGCTGGCCGTCGACCGCTCCCGCCATGATGCCTCAGGCCGACAGCCTCGCGTGCACCACGTCACCGGCCGCGTGGGTGCGGTCCCCGTGAGCGGTGCGTATGACGAGACGACCGGCCTCGTCGACCCGCACCGCCTCGCCCGGCTCCACCGCACCCGAGGGCAGGTGGATGGCGACCTGGCGCCCGAGCGTCGCGCAGGCCGCGGCGTAGTCCGCCCGCAGGGCCGGCATCCGTGACGCCGTCGCCCACTGCCGGTGCCGGTGCGCGAGGGCCCGCAGCACCGCGATCACGACCTCCTCGCGGCCCACGTCGACGCCGCACAGGGCGAGCGAGGTCGCCGTCTCGACCGGGAGCTGGTCGCGGGTCTGGTGCACGTTGATCCCCAGCCCCAGCACGGCGACCCCATCCCCAGGACCAGGGGCCGGCGCCAGCTCGCACAGCACCCCGCACACCTTGCGGTCGCCGTCGGTGGCGACGAGCACGTCGTTGGGCCACTTGAGCACCGCCCCCGCCAGCCCGAGCCCGACGAGGGCGTCCCGCACGGCCAGGCCGGTGAGCAGGGGCAGCCACCCCGCGTCCGTCATACGAGCCGGTGGGACGGGCACGCAGGCCGACAGCGCGACGGCGGTGCCGGCCGGGGTCTCCCAGGACCGGGCGAGCCGACCGCGTCCGGCCTGCTGGTGGTCGGTGGTGAGCACGTGCCAGGGCCGGGGGTACGCCAGCAGCGCCGCGTTGGTGCTGGCGACGGCGTCGCGAACCTCCACATCGAGCCACGGGGACATGGCATCCGTCACATGGCTGGTCAGAGCGCTTTGTCGCAGAGCGGAGGTCACGAGGCCAAGGCTATGGTGTCGCCATGGCTGACGCTCCGACGACGGACACCTTCGACCTGGCCACGACCGCAGGTCGGCTCGCCGACATGCACCACCGCAACGAGCAGGTCCTGCACGGGGCCTCCGAGAAGGCGGTCGAGAAGCAGCACGCCCGCGGCAAGCAGACCGCCCGGGAGCGCGTCGAGGCCTTCCTCGACGAGGGCTCGTTCGTCGAGCTGGACCAGTACGCCCGCCACCGCTCGACCTCCTTCGGGCAGGACAAGAACCGCCCCTACGGCGACGGCGTGATCACCGGCTACGGCACCGTCGACGGTCGTCAGGTGTGCGTGTTCGCCCAGGACTTCACGGTGTTCGGCGGGTCCCTCGGCGAGGTGTTCGGGGAGAAGATCGTCAAGGTCATGGACTTCGCCATGAAGATCGGCTGCCCGGTCGTCGGCCTCAACGACTCCGGCGGCGCGCGGATCCAGGAGGGTGTCGCCTCGCTGGGGATGTATGGCGAGATCTTCCGCCGCAACGTCCTCGCGTCCGGCGTCATCCCGCAGGTCTCGCTGATCATGGGGCCCTGCGCGGGCGGGGCGGTCTACTCCCCCGCCATCACGGACTTCACGGTCATGGTCGACCAGACGTCCCACATGTTCATCACCGGCCCGGACGTCATCAGGACCGTCACGGGCGAGAGCGTCGGCATGGAGGAGCTGGGCGGCGCGACGGCGCACAACTCCAAGTCCGGCTGCGCGCACTACATGGGCTCCGACGAGAACGACGCGATGGACTACGTCAAGGAGCTCCTGTCCTACCTGCCGAGCAACAACCACGAGGACCCGCCGGTCTTCGAGGCCGAGGTGGACCTCGAGATCAACGAGCTGGACGTCGCCCTGGACACGATCATCCCGGACTCGCCCAACATGCCCTACGACATGCACGAGGTCTTCACGGCGATCCTTGACGACCAGGCCTTCCTCGAGGTCCAGCCGATGTTCGCGCCCAACATCCTCACCGGCTTCGGGCGGGTCGAGGGGCGCAGCGTCGGCATCGTCGCCAACCAGCCGATGCAGTTCGCCGGGTGCCTGGACATCGACGCCTCCGAGAAGGCCGCGCGCTTCGTGCGCACCTGCGACGCGTTCAACGTGCCCGTGCTGACCTTCGTGGACGTGCCGGGCTTCCTGCCGGGCACCGACCAGGAGTGGAACGGCATCATCCGCCGCGGCGCCAAGCTCATCTACGCGTATGCCGAGGCCACCGTCCCGCTCGTCACCGTCATCACCCGCAAGGCCTACGGCGGCGCGTACGACGTCATGGGGTCCAAGCACCTCGGCGCCGACGTCAACATCGCCTGGCCCACCGCGCAGATCGCCGTGATGGGCGCTCAGGGTGCGGTCAACATCCTCTACCGCAAGGAGATCGCCGCGGCCGAGGCGGAGGGCCGCGACGTCGACGCGACGCGCGCGCAGTTCATCAAGGAGTACGAGGACCACCTCGCCAACCCCTACATCGCGGCCGAGCGCGGCTACATCGACGCGGTCATCGCCCCGCAGGAGACCCGCCGCAACGTCGTGCAGGCGCTGCGGGCCCTGCAGACCAAGCGCGAGAACCACCCGCCCAAGAAGCACGGGAACATCCCGCTGTGACCGCTCGCCGACGCAGGAGGGCCCGCCGATGACCGACGACGTGAAGACGGACGTGAAGACGGGCGGCATACCGACCCTGCTGTCCGTGACCAAGGGCAACCCGACCGACGAGGAGCTCGCGGCGCTGCTGCTCGTCGTGGCCGCTGCCGCGAGCGGGGAGCCGACCGCCGAGGAGCAGCCCACCGGCATCTGGGCCAGCCGGGCCCGCAACCTCGGCGTCTCGTCGCTCGGCGCCCGCCGCCGGTCCTCGTGGGGATGGCGATCGGCGCGCTGACGGGCCGGCTCTCGCCTCCTTGGGTAGCGTGCTCGAGGTGACCAGTGCCCAGGAGACCTCCCCCACCTCCCGCCGCAGTGCCGCCGACCGCAGTGCCGCCGACCGCAGTGCCGTGGACCGCATCGCCGACGAGTTCGTCCGCGAGACGCTCGAGCTCAGTCCGCTGACCGCGACCTACGTCGGCATCCCCGGTCACGACGACCAGATCGACGACTTCTCCCCCGACGGGCTGCGCGCCCAGTCCGAGCTGCGCCGCCGCACGCTCGCGGCGCTCGCCTCCGTCCAGCCCACGAGCGACACCGACCGGGTCACGGTGACCGCCATGACCGAGCGGCTCGGTCTCGCCGAGGAGATGTATGCCGCAGGCATCGTCGAGTCCTCGCTCAACGTCATCGCCTCCCCGCTGCAGGACATCCGCGCGGCCTTCGACCTGATGCCGACCGAGACGGTCGAGCACTGGGCGACGATCGCGCTGCGCATGGGCCGGATCCCGCTCGCCCTGGAGCAGTACCAGGAGTCCCTGCTGTCCGCCCGCGACAAGGGAACCGTGTCGGCGCGCCGCCAGGTCGAGGCGTGCATCCAGCAGTGCCGCGACCTGGTCGAGCCCGAGGGCTACTTCGCGGGCTTCCTCAAGGGCGCGCTCGCTCCCCACCGCGCCCTGCCGCCCGAGCTGCGCGAGCGCCTGACCCGCGAGGTGGGGGCGGCGGGCGACGCCTACGCCCGCATGGCGGAGTTCCTGCGCGTCGAGCTGCTCGACGAGGCGCCCGAGGAGGACGCCGTGGGCCGCGACCAGTACTCCCTGTGCTCGCGCTACTTCCTCGGTGCCGACGTCGACCTCGAGGAGACCTACCGCTGGGGCCAGGACGAGGTCGCCCGCATCACCGCGGCCATGCAGGACGTGGCCCAGCAGGTGCGCCCCGGCGCGACGGTGGCCGAGGCGATCGCGCTGCTCGACCAGGACCCCGCCTACCGCCTGGACGGCACGGACGCGCTGCGTCGCTGGATGCAGGACGAGGCCGACGCGGTCGTCCGGCTGCTCGACGGCGAGCACTTCGACATCCCCGCGCCCGTGCGCGAGATCGAGTGCTGCATCGCGCCGACGCAGACCGGCGGCATCTACTACACCGGCCCCTCCGACGACTTCACCCGCCCCGGCCGCATGTGGTGGTCGGTGCCCAAGGGCGTCACCGAGTTCACGACCTGGCGCGAGCTCACCACCGTCTACCACGAGGGCGTCCCCGGGCATCACCTCCAGGTCGCCCAGACCGTCCACAACCGCGAGCAGCTCAACACCTGGCGGCGCCAGTTCTCGTGGACCTCGGGCCACGGGGAGGGGTGGGCGCTGTATGCCGAGCGCCTCATGGCCGACTTCGGGCACATGGACGACCCGGGCAACCGCATGGGCTGGCTGGACGGGCAGTCGCTGCGCGCGGCCCGCGTGGTCATCGACATCGGCGTGCACTGCGGCTTCGAGGCGCCGGCCGAGGTCGGCGGCGGCGAGTGGACCTACGACAAGGCCTGGGCCTACCTGACGGCGCACGCCAACATGGAGGAGGCCGTGCTGCGGTTCGAGCTGGACCGCTACCTCGGCTGGCCGGGGCAGGCCCCGTCGTACAAGGTCGGCGAGCGGCTCTGGCTGCAGCTGCGCGACGAGGTGCAGCGGCGCGAGGGCGAGGCCTTCTCGCTCAAGGACTTCCACCGTCGGGCGCTCGACATCGGCGGGGTCGGCCTGGACACGCTGCGCACCGCCGTCCTCCACCCCTACCTCAGGTAGTCACGTTCGCCCGACCTCGCACGCCAGGCGGATGTGCCGACCCCAGGCGGATGTGCCGACCCCCGGCTGATGACCCGCCCCCGGTAAAGGCATCGACCGGCCTTCGTCCCCCAGGCTGATGCCTCGGCCCCCGGCGGGTCTGAACGCGGGCCGCGCCACCGCCCCGCCGGTGGGAGGATGTGCGCCGTGGAGATCCTCACGCTCGTGGTCGGCCTCGCGCTGACCGTCCTCGCCGTCACGACCCTGTCCAACCGCTGGGGCCTGTCGGCACCCCTGGTGCTCATCGTCGTGGGGCTGGTCGGCTCCTACCTGCCGTTCATCCACGAGCCGACCCTGTCCCCCGAGCTCGTGCTGGTGGGCATCCTGCCGCCCCTGCTCTACACCGCGGCGCACAACACCAGCCTGATGGACTTCCGCGACAACCTGTCCGCGATCGGCTGGCTGTCGATCGGACTCGTGCTGTTCACGGCTGCGGGGATCGGCCTGCTGGCGTGGGCGCTGCTGCCGCTGCCGTTCGCAGCGGCGTTCGCCCTGGGCGCCATCGTGGCCCCGCCCGATGCCGTGGCCGCGAGCGCCGTCGCCAAGCAGATCGGCCTGCCGAGACGGGTCGTCACCATCCTCGAGGGCGAGTCGCTGGTCAACGACGCGACGGCCCTGGTGTCGCTGCGCACGGCGACCGGTGCCCTGACCGCGGCGGTCACCGTCGGCGCGGTCCTGCTGGACTTCGCCAAGGCGGTGGTCATCGCGATCGTGGTCGGCGTGGTCGTGGCCAAGGCGGCGTCATACGTGCTCAAGCGCACCAGCGACCCCGTCGCCACCACGGCCCTGTCCTTCCTGCTGCCGTTCATCGCGTTCGCGCCGGCCGAGCACTTCCACGCGTCAGGCGTGCTGTCGGTCGTCGTCGCCGGTCTGCTCATCGGGCACGTGGCGCCCGTCGTCGAGACGGCGCAGTCCCGCGTCACCACCCGCATCAACTGGAAGACCATCACCTACCTCCTCGAGAACTCCGTCTTCCTCCTCGTCGGGCTGCAGACGCGCTCGATCGTCTCCGCCGCCTCCAGCTCCCCGCTCGGCTGGGGCCGCATCGTCGCCGCGTGCCTGCTCCTGCTGGTCGGGGTGATGGTGCTCCGCGTCGCGTGGATCATGGCGACGCGGTTCGTCGTGCGGGCGCGCGGCCGCGACGGCGTCACCCCCTGGCAGGAGTCGGCGCTCATCGCGTGGGCGGGCATGCGTGGCGTGGTCACCCTGGCCGCCGCGCTCACCCTGCCGCTCGCCACCCCGCACCGCCCGGTGCTCGTGCTCGTCGCGCTCGTCGTCACCGCCGGGACGCTCCTCATCCAGGGCCTCACCCTCCCCGTCCTCGCCCGCCGCCTGGACGTGCACGGCCCCGACCCCCGCGAGGACGCGCTGCAGGAGGCGACCGTCTATGCCCGCGCGGTCGAGGCCGGGCGCCGCGCCATGGACGCCGAGGCCGGCCCCGACGACGCCGCCACCATCGCCACGCTCCGCGACCAGGCCGAGCGCCGCGTCAACGCCATCTGGGAGCGGCTCGGCCGCCCCGACGAGCGCAAGGAGACCCCGAGCCAGACCTACCGCCGGCTCCGCACCGCCGCCATCCGGGCCGAGCGCGAGGAGGTCCTGCGGGTGCGCAGCGAGGGCGAGGTCGAGTCCGAGGTGATTTCGGCGGTGCTGGCCTCGCTGGACTTCGAGGAGACCTCGCTGATCCGGGTCGAGCAGCGCGCCCGTCGGCTGCGGGCCCTCTCCCCCGCCCTGCCCGACGCGCCCTGTCAGCACCTGGCGGAGGCGCCGACCTTCGTCGAGCCGCGCACCCACGGCGAGTGTATCGGCTGCCTCGCCGAGGGCACCACGCCCGTGCACATGAGACTGTGCCTGACCTGCGGGTATGTCGGCTGCTGCGACTCCTCCGAGGGGCGGCACGCGACGCGGCACCACGAGGCGACCGGTCACCCGACCATGCGGTCCTTCGAGCCGGGCGAGTCCTGGCGCTGGTGCTTCGTCGACGGCCTGCTCGCCTCCGGCGACTGACCTACCTCAGGTCGTCACACTCGCCCGGGTTGGCACGCCAGGCGGCTGTGACTACCTCAGGTAGGTTCGCGGCATGGGCCCCACCCCGACACCCACCCTGGTCCTGCTGCACGGCACCCGCATGAACGCCGGCTTCTGGCGCGACTACCCCGCGCTGCTGCCCGGCGTCCGCGTCGTCACCCCGGACCTCCCCGGCCACGGCTCCCGCGGCGCCGAGGACTTCACGTGGGAGGGCGCCCTCGCGACGGTCGAGCAGGCCCTGCCCGCTGACGGCCCGGTCGTCCTCGCCGGCCACAGCCTGGGGGGTTATGTCGCGATGTCGTATGCCGCCGCGCAGCCTCACCGCCTCGCGGGCCTCGGGCTCGTCGGGGCCACCGGTGTGCCGGCCGGTGCGGGCGCGGCCGTCTACCGCGGCTTCGCCCGGCTCGTGCCCGTCGTGGGGGCAGCGCGGATGGCCCATGTCGCCAACGGCGTCATGCGCCGACTCGCTGGCGGTCGCGACATCAGCCAGGTCACCGACGACGGGCAGGGCTACGCGGCGATGCCCGCGGCCTGGTCGGCGGTGATGGCGCAGTGCGGTCCCCACCTGCTGGGCGGGCTCGACATACCCGTCCTGCTCCTCAACGGAGGGCTGGACCAGATGCGGCTCGGGGTGCGGGCCTATGCCGCCGCCTGCCCCGCCGCGCAGGTGGTGACGGTGCCGCGGGCGACGCACTTCCTGCCGCTGACGCACCCCGAGGCGTGCGCGACGCACCTGCGGGGGCTGCTCGACCGCGCCACGCAGACCTACCGGGGGTAGAGGCATCAGCCTGGCGGACGACGGCCGGTCGATGCCTCTGCCCCCGGTAGGGTCGCGCCATGGTCGTCCAGCTCGTCCTCGCCTCCGCCTCCCCCGCCCGCCTCGCCACCCTGCGCTCGGCCGGCCTGGCTCCACGCGTCCAGGTCTCGAGCGTCGACGAGCCCGCCACGATCGCCGCGCTGGAGGCCGACGGCGCCCGCCTTGGCCCGGCCGAGCACGCCCTCGCCCTGGCCCGTGCCAAGCGTGACGACGTCGCGGACTCCCTTGTCGCAGAGACCGGCTCGACGACGACCCCCACGCTGGTCCTCGGGTGCGACTCGGTCCTGGAGTTCGGCGGCGAGGTGCACGGCAAGCCCGAGACGTCGTCCGTCGCGGTCGAGCGGTGGCGGCGGATGCGTGGTGGCGAGGGCGTCCTGCACTCCGGCCACGCCATCACCGACCTCGCCACCGGCCGCCAGGTCTCGCGCACGGCGTCGACCGTCGTGCACTTCGCCGACCTCTCGGACGCCGAGATCGACGCCTACGTCGCGACCGGCGAGCCCCTCTGGGTCGCAGGCGGATTCACCGTCGACGGTCTCGGCGGCGCCTTCGTGACCGGCATCGAGGGCGACTACCACAACGTGGTCGGCGTCTCCCTGCCGCTGCTGCGCGAGCTCCTGCTCGAGCTCGGCATCGGCTGGTGGGACCTCGAGCGAGCCGTATGACGCCCCACCCGCCCACCGCATCACCAACGGGTGGAGAGCACCACCGATGACGGTGGCCTTCTCCACCCGTCGCCACCCTCACCGGTCGGGTGACGCCGGCGCCGGCCACGCGCCGCGTCCAGCGACGCGGAGTGACCGGCGTCAGACCGGCGAGATCCCCGTGTGCCGCTCGGTGAAGTGGCGCGACCGACCCCCGGCGTAGCTCAACCGGTGGATGATGGTGTCCCGCAAGGCTTCCGGCTCGACGATGTCGTCGATGACGAGGTCGGCGGCGAGGCGCTCGAGGTCGATGTCCTTCTCGTACTCCGCCCGCTTCTCGGCGACGAACGCGTCCCGCTCCGGCCCCTCGGGGATCTCGGCGATCTTGTTGGCGTACACCGCGTTCACGGCCGCCTCGGGACCCATGACCCCGATGCGCGCCGTGGGCAGCGCGATCGTCGCGTCCGGCGCGAAGCCCGGGCCCCCCATCGCGTACAGCCCGGCGCCATACGCCTTGCGCACCACGACGCACAGCTGCGGCACGGTCGCCGCCGACACGGCATAGACCATCTTGGCGCCGTGCCGGATGATGCCGCCGCGCTCGACCTCGGAGCCGATCATGAAGCCCGGCACGTCGGCGAGGTAGACCAGGGGGATCGAGTAGGCGTCGCACGTCGTGATGAATCGCGTTGCCTTGTCGGCGGAGTCGCTGAACAGCACGCCACCCTTGACGGCGGAGTTGTTGGCCACGAAGCCCACGGTCTGCCCGGCCATCCGGCCGTAGCCCACGATGAGCTCCGCGGCGAAGGTCGGCTTGACCTCGAAGAACTGCTCGTCGTCGACGAGCCGGTCGATGACCTCGTGCATGTCGAACGGCACGGACTCGACCTCCGGGATGTCCTCCCGGGTCAGGGCCGCGGTTGGCTCCTCCACGGAGAAGTGCGGCGTCGGCTGCCGCCACGACAGCGGCATGTAGGAGAAGTATTCCTTGGCCAGGTCGATGGCCTCCGCGTCGTCGCCCGCGAGCAGGTCGCCGACCCCCGAGACGGTGCAGTGCATCCGGGCGCCGCCGAGGTCCTCCAGCGAAACCTTCTCCCCCACGACCATCTCGGCCATGCGGGGCGACCCGAGATACATCGAGGCGTTGCCGTCGACCATGATCACGATGTCGGTGAAGCTGGGGATGTAGGCCCCGCCGGCCGCGGACGGGCCGAACAGGCAACAGATCTGGGGCACCTTGCCCGACAGCGCGACCTGGTTGTGAAAGATCCGTCCGGCCCCGCGCCGCCCCGGGAACATCTCGACCTGGTCGGTGATGCGCGCCCCCGCCGAGTCCACGAACCAGAAGACCGGCAGCTCCTCGCGCAGCGCGCTCTCGGTGGCTCGCACGATCTTCTCGACGGTCCGCTCGCCCCACGAACCCGCTTTGACGGTGGGGTCGTTCGCGACGACGATCGCCGGTCGCCCGTCCACGAGACCGCGGCCGGTGACGACGCCGTCGGCCGGCAGCCCGGTCGCCATCGCGTTGGCGTAGCGCCCGTCCTCGACAAAGCTCCCCTCGTCGAACAGCAACGAGATCCGTTCGCGGACATAGAGCTTGCCCTGGGAGGCGAGCTTGGCGGCGGCCTTGTCGGGTGGTGTGGCCGAGGCCTCGAGCGCCGCCTCGAGCCGCTCCCGGACGTCGGCGACCTTCGGATCCGGTTGGTGGGCCATCAGATTCCCTTCGGGGGTCGTATGTCGGGCGCGCCGGGGTCAGGCGGTGGGGAGGCCCAGGCCGCGGCCGATCAGCATGCGCTGCACCTCGGAGGTGCCCTCGCCGATCTCGAGGATCTTGGAGTCACGATAGAAGCGCGCGACGGGATACTCCTCCATGAAGCCGTTGCCGCCGAAGATCTGGGTCGCCATGCGGGTCGAGGTCACGGCCGCCTCGGAGGTGTAGAGCTTGGCGATCGAGGCGGCCTGCTTGACCTCGGCGAGGCTGCGCCGCCCGGCGTCCATCTCGTCCTTGAGCCACGCGGCCTTGTAGGTGAGCAGGCGGGCGTTCTCGAGCATCACGGCCAGGTCGGCGATCTGGAAGGACACGCCCTGGTTGACGGCGATGGGCCGCCCGAAGGCGAGGCGGCTCGTGGAGTAGGCGATGCACTCCTCGAGCATGCGGGCGATGCAGCCGACGGCGAGGGCGGCGATGGCGATGCGGCCGTCGTCGAGCGTGGCGAGGAACTGCCCGAAGCCCTTGCCGCGCGCGCCCAGCAGGTTGCTCTCGGGGACGCGGACGTCGCTGAAGGACAGGCCGTGGGTGTCCGAGATGTTCCACCCGAGCTTGTGATAAGGCGGCGCGACCTCGAATCCCGGTGTGCCGGAGGGGATCATGATGGCGCTGATCTCGGGCTTGCCGTCCTCGCGGGTGCCGGTGCGCGCGGTGGCGGTGACGACCGAGGTGATCTCGGTGCCCGAGTTGGTGATGAAGGACTTGGCGCCGTTCACGACCCACTCGCCGCCCTCGAGGACGGCTCGCGTCTTGGTGCCGCCGGCGTCGGAGCCCGCGTCGGGCTCGGTGAGCCCGAACCCCGCGAGGGTGCGCCCGGCGGCCAGGTCGGGCAGCCAGCGCTCCTTCTGCTCCTGGCTGCCGAAGGTCAGGATCGGGTTGATGCCGAGGCCGACGCCCGCCTCGAGGGTGATGCCCATGGACTGGTCGACGCGGCCGAGCTCCTCGATCGCGACGCACAGATAGGTGAACTCGCCGCCCTCGCCGTCCGCCGACTTGTGGCCGCCGAACTCCTCGGGGACGACCAGGCCAAACAGCCCGAGCTCCCCCATCTTGGGGATCAGGTGGGCCGGGAAGTGGTGCTCGCGGTCCCACTCGGCGACGTGCGGCGCGATCTCGCCCTCGGCGAAGTCGCGCACGGTGCGGCGGAAGTCCTCGTGGTCCTGGCTGAGCTCGTACACGGGTGGGGCCTTTCGACGACGGTGGCGATCGGGGGATGGGTGGGAGAGCGGCTGAGGGATGACGGGCGGTGACGGCATACGGACAGATGCTTGACGTTGACGTAAACGTAAAGCACGATGGCGCCCATGACAACCCCCGAGGAGTGGACGATCGCTCAGGTCGCCGACGACTTCGGCGTGACCCACCGCACGATCCGGCACTACGAGGATCTGGGGCTGCTCGCGCCGGAGCGCCGCGGCACGCAGCGCGTCTATCGCCGCCGCGACCGCACCCGCCTCTCCCTCATCCTGCGCGGCAAGCGCCTCGGCTTCCCGCTGGAGGAGATCAGGACCATCGTCAACATGTATGACGAGGCGCAGGGCCCTACCTCACAGCTGCGCTACGTCCTCGAGCAGATCGACGACCGGCGGACCGACCTCGAGCGACGGCTCGCCGACCTGCAGGAGTCGATGCGCGAGCTGGACGCCTTCGAGCGCCGGTGCCGCGAGGAGCTGGGTCGCCGCGTCACCTGACACCCGTTCGGCCTATCGACGGTACTTTGAGTAATGGTTTGACCGTTCCATTCGGTATCCTGCGACAGAACGTGGCCGACCGAAGGACGCGCATGCACCAGCACCTGAGCGCTCGCTCCGCCCTGGGATCCACCGTCCTGCTACTCGCGCTGACGGCCGGCAGCACGTCGCCCGTGTTCGCGTCGCCCGCGCCAGTGGCCCCGGCCACGTCTCTCCCGGCGGCTCCCTCGACGGCTCCCTCGCCGAACAGCGACGTCGTCGCCCCGGCCCCGACGCCCACCCGTTCCACCACGCCCGCGGTCCCCGCGAGCCAGCCCGCCCCGCGGACGCCGGCGCCCACCACCCCTGCCGCACCACCGGCGCCCCCCTCGGAGCAGGTCGCCCCGGTCACAGCGCCGTCCGCCACGCCCGTCCCGACCACCGCCGCCCCGACCACCCCGGTCGCTGCCGCACCCGCCCTCCCGCCCGCCGACGCCGCCCTGCAGCCGGCCCGGCCCGCGGGGGCCACCCCCGTCACCATCGTCCTGCCGGGCACCGGCGAGCGCCGGACCGTGCTGGCCCTCCCCTACTCCCTCGACCGGGACCACGACGGCGTCCGCGAGTCCACCGCCCTGGTCATGGAGCCCGACCTGCAGGTGCCCACGAGCTCCAGCGTCACCCTCGGCGTCGAGCAGGAGTGGTCCAGCGACTCCTCCACCCGCGCCGTGCCCGACCCGGCCGAGTGGGACCGCATCCGTGCCCGGGTCGCCGGGATCGCCCGCGCCGTCGCGGACCAGCCGACCCGCGTCGCGCTCGCGCAGCGGGCCGGCCTCGACGCCACCGCCGGCACGCCCGCCGAGGTGGACCAGCTCGTGCTGCAGGCCGCCCAGCTGGCCGTGTGGCAGCTCTCCTCCGGCGTCACCGTCGCCCCTGAGGTGCCGTATGCCGGGGACGCCCGCCACGCCGCCACCCTCGGCGCCCTAACCTCCCGCCTCGTCCAGGACGCGTCGCTGACCCCGTCCGGCGCCGTCGACGTCTATCGCATCCAGGCGCCCACCGCGAGCGCCGCCCCCGGAGCCGCCCTGCGCATCACCGGTGGCCGCAGCATCGTGGCGGCGGGGGCGACCGCCGCCACCCCCGCCCTCGTCGTGGCCCGGCCGACCGCCGCCGCCCGGCCCAGGATTGGGCAGGCCGCCCCGGCGCCGGCCGCCAAGGCTCCCGCGCAGCCGAGGTCGGCGTCCAGGCCGGGGACGGTCACGGGGCCCCTCGCCAAGGCCCCGGTCAAGGCCCCGTCCAAGGACCCGGCCAAGGCTCCCTCAGCGCTCACCCGGATCCCCGCCGCCGACACCAGCTCCTGCACGGCGCTCGGCCGCACCGATGTCTCCCGCCTCGACGCGGACTACCGCCCAGCGCTCGACCGCGACAACGACGGGATCGCCTGCGAGAGCAGCGGGGCCGACGGCGCGGTCAACCTCGGCGGCAACCGGGTCGCCACCGCCCCGCAGACCACCAACCAGGTGACGGTCACGCCTGGAGGCCCGACGACGAGCACGAGCACGAGCACGACCACCACCACCCAGAGCTGTGACGAGCTGCGCGCCGCCGGACAGTCGAGCATCCCCGCGGGGAGCCCGCTCTACCGCGGCGACCTCGACCGCGACGGTGACGGTGTCGCCTGCGAGCCCTACGAGGGACCCCGCGGCTCCGGCGCCCTCGCCCAGACGGGCTTCGAGGCGCCGCAGCTGTCCGCGCTGGCGTTCGGCACCATCGGGCTCGGGGCGCTGCTGGTGCGCCTCGGCCGCCGCCGCGCGCGCGCCTGACACCCCGCGAACGGGTCTGTCAGACATCACTGGCACAGTGTGGCCATGGACAACGACGTCTGCCACGAGCCGCAGTTCCGCACCGTCATCGAGCCGTTCCGCATCCACAGCGTGGAGCCGCTCCGCATGACGACCGCCGCCCAGCGCCGCACCAAGGCCGCCGAGGCGCACTACAACCTCTTCCAGCTGCACGCCGAGGACGTGCTGATCGACCTGCTCACCGACTCCGGGACCGGCGCCATGAGCCGCGACCAGTGGGCCGCCATCCAGCACGGCGACGAGTCCTACGCGGGCTCGCCGTCCTACTACCTGTTCCGTGACGCGGTGAGGCACCTCTTCCCCTACGAGCACGTCATCCCCACCCACCAGGGACGTGCCGCGGAAAAGATCCTCTTCGGCGTCCTCGGCGGCCCCGGCAAGGTCGTGCCGAGCAACACCCACTTCGACACCACCCGCGCCAACATCGAGTTCACCGGCGCCGAGGCCGTCGACCTGGTCATCCCCGAGGGCCACGACCCCTCGCTGGTCCACCCGTTCAAGGGCAACCTGGACGTCGACCGGCTCGAGGCCCTGCTCACCGAGCGGGGCGACGACGTGCCGGTCGTCATGCTCACCGTCACCAACAACTCCGGTGGCGGGCAACCGGTCTCGCTCGACAACATCCGCGCCGTGTCCGAGATCGCGCACCGCCACGGCAAGCCGCTGTTCCTCGACGCCTGCCGGTTCGCCGAGAACGCCTGGTTCATCAAGGAGCGCGAGCCCGGCCAGGCCGACCGGGACGTCGTCAGCATCATCCAGGACATGGCGGCCTGCGCCGACGGCATGACCATGTCCGCCAAGAAGGACCCGATGGGCAACATCGGCGGCTGGCTGGCGCTGCAGGACGACGAGCTCGCCGCCGCCTGCCGCAACCTGCTGATCCTCACCGAGGGCTTCCCGACCTACGGCGGGCTGGCCGGGCGCGACCTCGAGGCCCTGGCGCAGGGGCTCAAGGAGACCGTGAGCCACGACTACCTGCGCTACCGCATCCGCTCCACGGCCTACCTCGCCGACGCCCTGGAGCACGCGGGCATCCCGTGCATCAAGCCGGCCGGCGGCCACGCCGTCTACATCGACGCCAAGGCGATGCTCCCCCACATCGACCCGCTTCACTTCCCCGGGCAGGCGCTGAGCGTCGCGCTCTACGAGACCGGCGGGG
>NZ_DLOE01000022.1:140049-144448 GCF_002479615.1 Arsenicicoccus sp. UBA7492
CCCCCGCCGCACCTACACCCAGAGCCACATCGACTACGTCATCGAGGTGTGCGAGCAGGTCAAGGCCCGCGCCGGGGACCTGCCGGGCTACCGCATCGTCGAAGAGCCGCCGGCCCTGCGGCACTTCACCGCGAGGTTCGCGCCCATGACCTGATCGTGACCTGGGTCGTGCCCGATTCGTCACCTTTGGGCGGGCACAATGCACCGTATGCCGTCCCGCCAGCCTCACGCCCGCGCCGCCGCCACGGGGGCAGCTGCTGCCCCCAGGCGCACCCGGTCGGCTGCGATGACGGCGTCGAAGCTGTCGAGAGCGTCGGCGATCTCGAGGGCGTCGGCGATCTCGGCCCTGTCGGCGGTGACGCTGCTGGTCGCCGGGTGCTCCGACGCCACTCGCACGACCAGCACCACCGTCACGTCAGCGGTGCAGGCCACCGCCTCGGGAGCCGTCGCGCGGGCGACTCCGGGGATCCAGCCAGGCTCGGAGAGCGGGGCGGGCACCGCCGGCACGGGCACTGCCGGCACGGGCGCTGCGGGGGCGGGTGACGGACGACTGCTCCTGGTCCTGGACTCCTCCGGGTCCATGGCCGAGCGTGACGCCCGGGGCCGCACCCGCATGCAGGGCGCCCAGGACGCGCTGCGCTCCCTCGTCGACGAGCTGCCGGACGGCGCGCAGGTCGGTCTGCGCGTCTACGGATCGCGGGTCAAGGTCGCCGGCAAGGCGGCGCCCGGGTCGAGGGCGTGCACCGACAGCCGCCTCGTGACACCGGTCGGTCCGCTGGACCGCCGTGGGCTCAAGACCGCGATCGACGCGTTCGCCCCGCACGGCGACACCCCGATCGGCTACACCCTGCAGCAGGTCGCCGGCGATCTCGGCACCACCGGTCGGCGCAGCGTCGTGCTGGTCTCGGACGGCGAGGAGTCCTGCTCCGCCGACCCGTGCGCGGTGGCCAAGACCCTCGCCGGCCAGGGCATCGACCTGCACGTGCACACCGTCGGCCTCGAGGTCTCGGCCCCCGCGCGCAGCCAGCTGCGGTGCGTGGCCGACGCCACCGGCGGCAGCTATCACGACGCCACGAGCGACGACCTCACCCAGATCGTCTCCGACACCGTGGGCTCGGCCCGGGCCGCGAGCACCGGCTGGTCCGCGCCGGGCACCGGCTGGTGGAGCCGCAGCGGGCTCGCAGGTCTCGGCGGCGAGACCAACCCCGGCGCCGTCGGCGCCACCATCCTGGTGCTGCTCCTGCTGTGGCTGCTCACGCGGGGCAGCGGTCGCCGGGGCGGGAGCCAGGGCCGGGGCTGAGCCCCGCTCGCCCTCTCCCGCATGGCGCCCACCCAGTCGGCATACAGGCTGATCGGCGTGCATCACCACCACGGCGCCCTCGTCGTGGCACCATGCTGGGCATGACCGCACTGCACACCGCTGCCCTGGCCGCCGCGCCGCTCTCGGCCTCGCGCGACGTCGCCGTCGCCGTCCTCCTGGTCCTGCTGCTGATCTGGCTGCTCGGCAAGTGAGCTGACCCCACCTCGGACACAGATCGGGGACCCTCGTGCCGGCATCCCCGGCACTCAGGTCCCCGATCTGTGTCCCTGTCTGTGTCCCTGTCGGTGTGGACGGGGCTCGACCGTCAGTCGGTGACGGCGCCCACGGCGAACTCGTCGGGGTCGGGCCCGGTCCGCATGCCGCGGTCGAGGTCGCCGATGCGCTCCATCTGGTCCTGCGTGAGCTCGATCCCGAGGGAGCCGAAGTTCTCCTCGATGCGCGACGGCGTCACCGACTTGGGGATGACGACCGACCCGAGCTGCAGGTGCCACCGCAGGATCACCTGGGCGGGCGTCGCCCCGACCTCGTCGGCGATCGCGCGGATCGTCTCGTCCGCCATGACCTGCTTGCCGGAGGCGAGCGGGCTCCAGTCCTCGGTGACGATCCCCGCCTCGGCGTCGTGGGCGCGCAGCTCGCGCTGCTGGAGGTAGGGGTGCAGCTCGATCTGGTTGACCGCCGGCGCCACGCCGGTCTCGTCGACGAGACGCTGCAGGTGCGGGACGTGGAAGTTGCAGACCCCGACGGAGCGCACGCGCCCGGAGTCGCGCAGCTCCAGCAGGGCCTTCCACGTCTCGACGTAGGCGTCGGCCGACGGTACGGGCCAGTGGATGAGGTAGAGGTCCAGGACGTCCAGGCCGAGCTTGTCCATCGAGGTGTCGAACGCCCGCAGCGTCCGGTCGCGGCCGTGCGCGTCGTTCCACAGCTTGGTGGTGACGAAGACCTCGTCGCGCGCCACGTCGGACTCGGCGAGCGCCTGACCGACGCCTTCCTCGTTGCCGTAGGCCGCGGCCGTGTCGAGGTGGCGGTAGCCGGTGGCCAGGGCGTGCTTGACCGCGTCCACGACCTGGTCCTCGGGCACCTGCCACACCCCGAAGCCGAGCTGCGGGATGGCGTGGCCGTCGTTGAGCATGATCTGGGGGGCTGTGCTCTGCGTCATACGGCCAGCCTATGACGTGAGCCCCACCCGGCCGGACGTCGCACGCCACCTGCCGTCTGACGCAGATCACACCCCCGTCGGCAAGCCCGCGGGGGTGGGCCGCAGTAGAGTCCGAGCCATGGCGTCCATCACCAAAGTCCTGATCGCTAACCGCGGCGAGATCGCCGTCCGCGTGGCCCGAGCCTGCAAGGACGCAGGCATCGGCTCCGTGGCCGTCTACGCCGAGCCCGACCGAGATGCGCTGCACGTCAAGGTCGCCGACGAGGCCTACGCCCTCGGTGGCTCCACGCCCGGCGAGTCCTACCTCGTGCAGGACAAGCTGCTCGAGATCGCCAAGGAGTCCGGCGCCGACGCCGTGCACCCGGGCTACGGATTCCTCTCGGAGAACGCCGACTTCGCCCAGGCCGTCATCGACGCCGGGCTGATCTGGATCGGCCCGCCGCCCGCCGCGATCGACGGCCTCGGCGACAAGGTCAAGGCCCGGCACATCGCGACCAAGGCCGACGCGCCGCTGGTGCCGGGCACCAAGGAGCCGGTCGGCGGCGCCGACGAGGTCGTGGCCTTCGCGCAGGAGCACGGTCTCCCCGTGGCCATCAAGGCCGCGTATGGCGGTGGCGGGCGCGGCCTCAAGGTCGCCCGCACCATGGAGGAGATCCCCGAGCTGTTCGACTCCGCGGTGCGCGAGGCGGTCACGGCGTTCGGGCGCGGCGAGTGCTTCGTGGAGCGCTTCCTGGACAAGCCGCGGCACGTCGAGACCCAGTGCCTGGCCGACCAGCACGGCAACGTCGTCGTGGTGTCGACGCGCGACTGCTCCCTGCAGCGCCGCAACCAGAAGCTCGTCGAGGAGGCCCCCGCGCCGTTCCTCAGCGACGAGCAGAACGCCGAGCTGGTCCGCGCCTCCAAGGCGATCCTCCAGGAGGCCGGTTACTACGGCGCCGGGACCTGCGAGTTCCTCGTGGGCCAGGACGGCGTCATCTCCTTCCTCGAGGTCAACACCCGCCTGCAGGTGGAGCACCCGGTGTCCGAGGAGGTCACCGGCATCGACCTGGTCCGCGAGATGTTCCGCATCGCCGAGGGCCAGGAGCTGGGCTACGACGACCCGCAGGTCCACGCCCACTCCATCGAGTTCCGCCTCAACGGCGAGGACGCGGGCCGCAACTTCCTGCCCGCGCCGGGCACCGTCGCCGTCTTCGAGCCGCCGGCCGGGCCGGGCGTCCGCCTGGACACCGGCATCGTCGAGGGCGACGTCATCGGCGGCAACTTCGACTCCATGCTGGCCAAGCTCATCGTCACGGGACGCACGCGGCAGCAGGCGGTGGAGCGGGCGCGGCGGGCCCTGGACGAGTTCGTCATCGACGGCATGCCGACCGTGCTTCCCTTCCACCGCAAGGTGGTTCGCGACGAGGCCTTCGCCCCCTCCGACCCGGACGCCGCGTTCACGGTGCACACCCGCTGGATCGAGACGGAGTTCGACAACGACATCGAGCCGTTCGGCGGCGCGGGGGCCGAGGCGCCCGAGGCCGAGGAGCGTCAGAAGGTCGTCGTCGAGGTCGGCGGCAAGCGCCTCGAGGTGTCCCTGCCCGGCACCCTGTCGCTCGGCGGCGGGGGTGGCGGGGGTGGCGCCAAGAAGAAGGCCCCGCGTCGCGCCTCCGGTGGTCGCGGTGGCGGCGCGGCCGCGTCCGGCGACTCCCTCACCGCGCCGATGCAGGGCACGATCGTCAAGATCGCGGTCGAGGAGGGCCAGGAGGTGCAGGCCGGCGAGCTCGTGCTGGTGCTCGAGGCCATGAAGATGGAGCAGCCCATCAACGCCCACAAGGCGGGCACGATCGCCGGCATCTCCGCCGCGGTCGGCGAGACCGTCTCCAACGGCGCCGTCCTCATGGAGATCAAGGACCCCGCCTGACCTACCGCGGGTAAAGGCA
>NZ_DLOE01000022.1:144629-156214 GCF_002479615.1 Arsenicicoccus sp. UBA7492
ATCGACCGGCCTTCGTTCGCCAGGTCGATGCCTTTACCCCCGGCGGGTTCGAGTCCGCGGGCGCGTCCGGCGGGATACGTCCCCGGGCCAGCTGTCGGCGGCGGAGCATGCGGCGGGCCCGTCGGCATACGAGCCCCGAGAGGTCGTATGCCGACAGGCCCGCTGTCTCGTGCGGTGGGGCTCAGCCCGCCAGCGCCGCCACGACGGCCTTGTTGAAGGCCGGGATGTCGTCGGGGTTGCGGGACGTGATGAGGTTGTCGCTGGTGACGACCTCCTCGTCGACCCACTCGCCACCGGCGTTGCGGATGTCGGTCTGCAGGCTCGGCCAGGACGTCAGGCGCTTGCCGCGGACGACGTCGGCCTCCACGAGGGTCCACGGGGCGTGGCAGATCGCGGCGACCGGCTTGCCCGACCCGACGAACTCCTTGATGAACGCGACGGCGTCCTCGTCCATGCGCAGCGCGTCGGGGTTGGCGACGCCGCCGGGGAGCACGAGGGCGGCGTAGTCACCGACCGACGCGTCGGCCACGACGACGTCGACGGCCTGCTTGTCGGCCTTGTCGAGGTGGTCGAACGTCTGGACCTCGCCCGGCTCGAGGCTGAGCAGGACCGGCTCGTGGCCCGCGTCCTTGACGGCCTGCCAGGGGTCGGTGAGCTCCACGCGCTCGATGCCCTCGCCGGCGACGAGGAATGCGACCTTGGACATGCTGCCTCCTTGGGGATCGGAAAGGGGACGTGATGTGTCCCTTCGTGCTCACCTACCCGAGGCGGGGCGGCTGAAGACGTGGGGCCCGTCGGGAACCCTCCCGCGCCTAGACTCGCTGAGCATCACGACACCGCCGTCGGCGGTACGGACGAGGAGGCACCGTGAAGTTCAACGACATCGTCAGCAAGGCGGGCCAGGCGGCCAGCCAGGCTGCGGGCAAGGCCAAGCAGTACATCGACGAGAACCCGGACAAGGTGTCGGGGGGCCTGGACAAGGTCGGCCACGCCGTCGACAAGGGGACCAAGGGTCGGTTCAGCCGCCAGATCCAGCAGGGCCGTGACCTGGCCAAGGACAAGCTGGTGCACGGCAAGCCCGGGACTCCCCCGGTCGGTCAGCCCGGCACGGGCACGACCGGAGCGGGCACCACGGGCACGAGCGCGAGCAGCACGGCGGGTCAGCCGGCAGGTCAGCCCGCCGGCGAGACCGACCCCACGGTCCGCCCGACGACCGGCGAGACCTTCGACACGACCACGGTCCGTCCCGACGAGGGCACCACGGGCCGCGCGCCCGGCCAGATCGGCTGACGGAGCGCACCTACCCCCGGTAGAGGCATCAGCCTGGCGAACGACGGCCGGTCGATGCCTCTGCCGGGGGTAGGTCTGTGCTCTGGCGTGCCAACCCGGGCGGATGTTCCTACCTCAGGTCGTCACATCGGCCTGGCGTGCCAACCCGGGGGGATGTGCCTACCTGAGGTAGGTCACTCGCTGGTGTGCAGGCGGCGTGCCGCCTCGGCCAGGGAGCCGCTCATCGAGGGGTACACCGTGATGGTCTGCGCCATCTGGTCGACGGTGAGGCGGTTCTCGACGGCCAGCGCCACGGGAAAGATCAGCTCCGACGCCTTGGGCGCCACGACCACGCCGCCCATGACCAGCCCGGACACCTTGCGGGCATAGAGCTTGATGAACCCGTCGGTGAAGCGGTCCATCTTGGCGCGCGCGTTGGTGGCCAGCGGCATCATCACCTCGCGCACGTCCAGGTGCTGCTCGGCGACCTGCTCCGCCGTCACGCCGACCGTGGCGATCTCGGGGTCGGTGAAGATCGTGGCCGAGACGCCGGTGAGGTTGATCGGCTGCACGGCGTCGCCCAGCGCGTGCCACATCGCGGTGCGCCCCTGCATGGCGGCGACCGACGCGAGCGGCAGGGCCGAGGTGCAGTCGCCGGCGGCATAGATGCCGTTGACCGAGGTGCGGGAGACGCGGTCGACCTCGATGTGCCCGGAGTCGGCGAGCTGCACGCCGGCCGCCTCCAGCCCGAGGCCATCGGTGGCGGGCACCGACCCGACGGCCATGATGCAGTGCGAGCCCTCGACGGTGCGGCCGTCGGTGAGGGTGGCGACGACGCGGTCGCCGACCCGCTCGACGGACGCCGCGCGGGAGCGGTCGAGGACAGTCATGCCACGACGGCGGAAGACGTCCTCGATGACGCGCGCCGCGTCGGGGTCCTCCCCCGGCAGGACGCGGTCGCGCGACGAGATGAGCGTGACCTTGCTGTCCAGCGCGAGATAGGCGTGCGCGAGCTCGGCCCCCGTCACGCCGGAGCCCACCACGATCAGGTGCTCGGGGATGTCGGGCAGGTCCCAGATCTGCTTCCAGGTGAGGATGCGCTCGCCGTCGGGCACGGCCGTCGGCAGCACCCGCGGCGTGGCCCCGGTCGCCACCAGGATGACGTCGGCGTCGAGCTCCTGCTCCCCCGAGCCGTCTGCTGGCGTGGCGACGACGCGCCCCGGCGCCGCGATGCGGCCGACGCCGCGCAGGATCGTGATGCCCTCGCTGACCAGGCGGGCCTCGATGTCCTCGCTCTGCTTGCGGGCGAGGGCGAGGATGCGGGCGTTGACGGCCGGCAGGTCGGCGACGGTGACGTCGTCGCCCTCGAGGTCGGACTCCCGCTGGGTCCGCGGGTCCTGGTAGTGCACGCCCAGCGCCCGCGAGTCCTCCATGCGCGTCATGAAGCTCGCGGTCGAGATCAGCGCCTTGCTGGGCACGCAGTCCGACAGGACCGCCGCGCCGCCGAGCCCGTCGCGGTCGACGACGGTGACCGTCGCTCCGAGCTGGGCGGCGACGAGGGCGGCCTCGTAGCCACCGGGCCCTCCACCGAGGATGACGACTGACTGGTTGCGTTCGATCACGGGCTCCATCCAACCATCCCCGGTGGGCGGGGGCTCACCGGACGAGCGGACGCCGTATGCCGAACCGTGGGCCCGTCCACCCCACCCGTAGGCTGTCCGCCATGAGCGACACCCACGTGGACCTGAACGACCCCGACGTCGACCCCTTCGAGGTGGCGAGGGCAGCCGCGACCGTCATCGCCGAGCGCACCGGCGTCGAGCGGCACGACGTCGCGCTGGTGCTCGGCTCCGGGTGGGGCGGGGCGGCCGACCTGATCGGCGAGACCCTCACGGTCATCGACAACGCCGACGTGCCGGGCTTCTCGCGCGCCGCGGTCGTGGGCCACAGCGGCACGATCCGCTCGGTCTCGCTGGGCGACACGGACCGCCGGGCCCTGGTCTACGGCACCCGCACTCACTTCTACGAGGGCAAGGGCGTGCGCGCGGTCGTCCACGGCGTCCGCACCGCCGCCGCGGCCGGGTGCCGTCAGGTCGTCCTGACCAACGGCTGCGGTGGCCTGCGCCCCGAGTGGCCCGCCGGCACACCGGTACTCATCAGCGACCACCTCAACCTGACGGCCGCCTCGCCGCTGGAGGGTGCGACCTTCGTGGACCTCACCGACCTCTACAGCTCCCGCCTGCGCGGCATCGCGCGCGAGGTGGACGCGAGCCTCGACGAGGGCGTCTACGTGCAGTTCCGCGGGCCGCACTACGAGACGCCGGCCGAGGTCCGCATGGCCCGCACCCTCGGTGGCGACCTCGTCGGCATGTCCACCACCCTCGAGGCCATCGCCGCCCGCCACGCCGGCCTGGAGATCCTCGGCATCTCCCTGGTCACCAACCCCGCCGCCGGCACCAGCGACCAGGCCCTGTCGCACCAGGAGGTCATCGAGGCCGGTCAGGCCGCGGCCGCCCGCTGCGGTCGCCTGCTCGCCGACGTCGTCACCCGCATCGCCACCGAGGACTGAGCCGTATGACGAACCCGCCCCGCTCGACCAGCACCGACTCGTCCGGCGACTCCCCCGTCGCAGGCTCCCTCACCCCCGACGCTGCCACCGGCGAGCTCCTCGCGGCGGCCCGCGCCTGGCGCGACGACGACCCCGACACCGCCACCCGGGCCGAGCTCGACGCGCTGATCACCGCCGTCGAGGCCGGCGGGGACACGGGCGAGGCTTCCCGTGCCGACCTCGCCGACCGGTTCGCCGGGATGCTGGAGTTCGGGACCGCCGGCCTGCGCGGAGCGCTCGGCGCGGGCCCGCGCCGCATGAACCGCGCCGTCGTCATCCGGGCGGCGGCGGGGCTCACGGCATACCTGCAGGCCGAGGGCGGGCGCCCCGACCCGGCCGTGGTGATCGGCTTCGACGCCCGGCACAACAGCGACGTCTTCGCGCGCGACACGGCGGCCGTCGTCGAGGCCGCGGGCGGCTCGGCCATGGTGCTGCCCCGGCCGCTGCCGACGCCGGTGCTGGCGTTCGCGATCCGGCACCTCGGCGCGGACGCCGGCGTCATGGTCACGGCCAGCCACAACCCGCCGCAGGACAACGGCTACAAGGTCTATCTCGGCGACGGCTCGCAGATCGTGCCGCCGGTCGACGCGCAGATCGCCGCGCACATCGCCGCGGTCCCGTCGGTCGCGTCCGTCCCGATGGCCGACGACGGCTGGGACACCCTCGGGGACGAGCTGCTGGACGCGTATGTCGAGCGCGCCGCCGCCGTCGTCGCGCCCGACGCTCCGCGCGAGGTCGCCGTCGTCCACACGGCCCTGCACGGGGTGGGGTCGGAGACGGTGCGGCTGGCCTTCGAGCGCGCGGGTTTCCCTGCGCCGCAGGTCGTCTCGAGCCAGGAGCAGCCGGACCCGGACTTCCCGACCGTGTCCTTCCCCAACCCCGAGGAGCCAGGCGCGATCGACGCGGCCCTCGCGCTCGCGACCGAGGTGCGCCCCGACGTGGTCGTCGCCAACGACCCCGACGCCGACCGCTGCGCCGCCGCCGTGGACGACCACGGCACCTGGCGGATGCTGCGCGGCGACGAGCTCGGGACCCTGCTCGGGCACGCGATGATCGAGCGGCTCTCCGCCCGCCCGGACGGCGACCGCCGCGTCCTGGCCAGCTCCATCGTGTCCTCCCGCCTGCTCGGCGCCATGGCCCGCGCGGCCGGGCTCGAGCACCGCGAGACGCTCACCGGCTTCAAGTGGATCGCCCGCGTGCCGGGGCTGGCCTACGGCTACGAGGAGGCGCTCGGCTACTGCGTCGACCCCGACTCCGTGCAGGACAAGGACGGCGTCTCGGCCGCCCTGCTCGTGGTCGAGCTCGTCGCCCGGCTGAGGGCGCAGGGGCGCACCCTGCTCGACGTGCTCGACGACCTCGCGGTCGCCCACGGCGTGCACGCGACCGACGCGCTGTCGGTGCGCGTCAGCGACCTCGCCCTCATGCCCGCCCTCATGGAGCGTCTGCGCGGCAACCCGCCGCAGGCCGTCGCGGGGTCCCGCGTCGACCGGCTCGACGACCTGGCCGCCGGGTCCGCCGACCTGCCGCCGACCGACGGGCTGCGGTTCTCGCTCGCCGACGGCAGCCGGATCATCGTGCGCCCGTCCGGCACCGAGCCCAAGGTCAAGGTCTATCTCGAGGCGATCGAATCCGTCGACGGCGCAGGCGATCTCGCCCGCGCCCGCGCCACCGCGTCCGAGCGGCTGGCGGCCATCAAGGCCGACATGGCCGCCCTCACCGCGCTGTGAGCGAGCACCCCGCGCGCGTCATCGTCGCCTGCGGGCCCAGCGGCGCCGGCAAGTCCCGCCTCGCCGACCGGCTGCGGCACGAGCTGGGCTGGCCGACCCTGCGGCTCGACGACTTCTATCTCGACGGGGACGACCCGCGCCTGCCGATGGGCGACCTGGGCATCCCCGACTGGGACGACCCCGCCAGCTGGGACGCCGACGCGGCCCTGACGGCGCTCGAGACGCTGGTCCGGACCGGGGAGGTCGACGTGCCGGGCTATGACATCTCCCGGTCCCGCCGCGTCGAGGGCGTCCGCATCACCCTGCCCCCGGGCGCGTTCGTCGTGGCGGAGGGCATCTTCGCCGCCGAGCTCACGGCTGCGCTGCGCGAGCGCGGGCTGCTCGCCCAGGCGTGGTGCGTGCGCCGGACGCCGTGGGTGACCTTTGCCCTGCGCCTCGCCCGCGACCTCAAGGAGCGCCGCAAGCCGCCCGTCACCCTCGTGCGTCGCGGACTGGCGCTGCGCCGTGCCGAACCCGCCATCGTCGAGCACCAGGTCGCCCTCGGCGCCACGCCGATCACGCCTGGGGAAGCCTGGCGACGCGCCGCCGACCTGCGCTGATAGCGTGGCCGCGAGCACGGGTGGGGACGCTTCGAGGGGGCGACGATGAGCAACGACCAGTGGGCGGCGCCAGGCCGCGACGGCGAGGACCGGGCGGGCGGCAGCACGCCGCTGCCCCCTCCGCCGCCCTACGACCCCACGGGCGAGGCCCCTGCCCCGCCGGCCTACCAGCCCGGCTACGCGGCGCCTTCCGGCCACCCGCAGCAGCCCGGTCACGAGCAGCCCCAGGGCCATGGCCATGGCCAGCAGCCGGGCTACGGCCAGCCTCCGGCCTACGGGCCGCCTCCGGCCTACGGGCCGCCTCCGGCCTACGGGCAGGGTCCGGCATACGGCCAGGCACCGCCCCCGGGCGGCTATCCCTCGATGGCCATGGTCACCAACCCGGGCATCGTCCCGCTGCGGCCGTTGTTCCTCGGCGACATCCTCGGGGCCGGCTTCAAGATCCTGCGCTTCAACCCGCGCGCCACGATCGGGCTCTCGCTCGCGCTGCAGTTGATCGGGCTGCTCCTGATCATCCCCTTCGTCGGATGGCTGCTCGCCGGGGGCGTGCAGCGGATGGGCGACCTCAGCGACCCGGACAACGGGAGCAGCCCCCTGCTCAACCTCGTCCAGGTGCCGTCGAGCCTCTTCGCCAGCGCCGCCACCCTCGTCCTGTGCGTCGTCGTGTCCCGGGCGGTGATCGGCGAGCGCGCCACCATCGGCGAGGCCTGGCGCGAGCTGCGCCCGCAGATCGCCCGCTTGCTGCTGTTCCTGCTGGTCACGGGCCTGCTCTGGCTCGCGGGCCTCGGCCTCGTGGCCCTCGCCCTCTACGGGCTCGCGCAGCTCGACGGCGCCCTCGCGGTCCTCGGCGGGCTGGTGCTGGCACCTGTCTTCGTCTTCGCCTACGTCCGGCTGGGGCTGGCGACGTCCGCCCTGATCCTCGAGCGCATCGGCGTGATCGAGTCCCTGCGGCGCAGCTGGGCCCTGAGCCGAGGCGCCTTCTGGCGGTTGTTCGGCATCCAGCTCGTCACCAACCTGGTCGTCGGGTTCGCCTCCGGGGCGCTGATGTTCCCCGTCACCATGATCGGCATGCTCGCGGTGTTCGCGACGTCCTCCGACAGCCCCGACAGCCTGGCATCGGGCTTCCTCGTCATGATGGTGATCGTCGGGCTGGCCCAGGTCCTCATCGCCGCCGTGACGACGCCGATCACCTCGACGGTGAGCACGCTGCTCTACATCGACCAGCGGATCCGCCGCGAGGGCCTGGACGTCGAGCTGGCGCGGGCCGTCGAGCGGCGAGCCACCCAGGAGCGCTGACCGCTCCGTGACCGGCTCCCTCGGGCTGGCCCTGCCCGTCTCCTCGGTCCCGGTCGAGCCGGGCTCCGACGAGGCGCGCCGCCTGCTGGAGCAGGAGCTGACCCGGCCCGGGTACCCTCGCCCGTCCCTGCTCGACATCGTCCTGGCGTGGTTCGACGACCTGTTCTCGGGCGCGCCCGGCGCCCCCTCGGGCATCGGCGTGGCCGTGCTCGTCGCGGTGCTGCTCCTGCTGCTCGCCCTGCTCGGGTGGAAGCTGCGCGACCTTCGTTCCGTCGCCGAGGAGCGCCGCCGCCGCGCCGGTGGGCTCACCGACCCGGCGCGCTCGGCCGTCGACTACCTCGGCGAGGCGCGCGAGCACCTGGACCACGCGGCCCACGACCGGGCCGTGGTGTCGGCCTTCCGCGCGCTGGTCGTCGCCCTCGACGACCGCGACGTCGTGCACGACGCCCCCGGGCGCACCGCCCAGGAGGTCAGCCGGGCCGCGGCCGAGGCCCTCCCGTCGTATGCCGACCGCGCCCACCGGTCCGCGGAGATCTTCGACGCCGCGTGCTACGGGCACCCCGACGGCCCCGTGCCGGGTGCGGACGAGCCGCAGCGCACCACCGCCGAGCAGGCCGAGAGCGTGCTGGCGCTGGCGGCCGAGCTGCGGGAGGCGCGATGAGCCTCGACGTGATCCTCGGCCCCCGCGAGCGGGACCGCCGCCCCACGAGCCGCCGCACCAAGACGGTGTGGGTCGCCGTGCTGGTGGCCCTGCTCGCCGTGGCCGTGTGGCGCAGCCTGCCGCAGGGCAGCGGCGTCCCGATGGACCCCGGCACCGTGGACGCCGGGGGCACCAAGGCGGTCGCGGAGGTCCTGCGGCGCGAGGGCGTCGAGGTGGACGTGGTGCGCACGCGCGAGGAGCTGGCGGCGGCCCGCGTCGACGAGGACACCACCGTCGTCGTGTCCGACACCGGCGCGCTCACGACCGAGGCGATGCTGGAGGTCGACGAGCGGCTCGACGGCGCCGGACGCCTCGTCCTGCTGGGTCTGCCCCGCAGCGCGCTGCACGACCTGGACCTGCCCGTCACGCTGACCCGAGCCGACGAGAACGATCCCGAGGGGGCCCGCTGCACCGACCCCGCCGCCGCTGCGTCCCCGGACATCTCCTCGCGAGGCGCCGGCTATGCGGTCATGACCCGGGAGCAGGTCGCCGAGGCGGCGGGCGAGGGGTCGGACGGGTCGGACGGGTCGGGGGGCTCGGACCTGCCGTTCGGCCCGGGCGAGGAGCCCTCCCAGGACCCGACCGCCGATGACCTCGGGTCGTCGTGGGACACCGACGGTGCCCGGGGCTGCTACCCCGTCGGCGAGGGGCACGCCCTGCTGACCCTCCCGGCGGCCGACGGCCGGCCCCGCACCGACCTGCTCGCCCCCGCGGGCATCGTCACCAACGGCACCATCACCCAGGACGACAACGCGGCCCTCGCGCTGCGCCTGCTCGGCAGCGAGCGACACCTCGTGTGGTACGCCCCGGCCTTCTCCGACATCAGCGAGGGCGACACCGTGCGCGGCGAACCCAGCGTCGCCCCAGCGTGGTTCATGCCCCTGCTGCTCCTGCTCGGCGGCGCCGTCCTGCTCACCATGTGGTGGCGCGGACGTCGACTCGGGCGGCTCGCCGTCGAGCCCCTCCCCGTCGTGGTGCGGGCCAGCGAGACGACGGTCGCCCGCGGCCGGCTCTATCGACGTGCCGCGGGGCGCGGCCACGCCGCCGATGCCCTGCGCAGCGCCACCCGGCGACGTCTCGCGATCCGGCTCGGGCTGCCCGCGGGCGCCGACGACGAGGCGGTCGTCGCGGCCGTGGCGCGGGCCACGGGGCGCGAGCGCGACGACATACGAGCCCTGCTCGCCGGACCCGACCCCACCACCGACGCCGACCTGGCCGCGACCGCGACCGACCTGGCCCAGCTCGAGGAAGAGGTACGCCACCCATGACCGACCACACCAGCGCCCGCGAGGCCCTGCAGGCCGTGCGCTCCGAGGTGGCCAAGGCCGTCGTCGGGCAGGACGCCGCCGTGACGGGGCTGCTCATCGGCCTGCTCAGCCGCGGTCACGTCCTGCTCGAGGGGGTCCCCGGCGTCGCCAAGACGCTGCTCGTGCGCACCCTCGCCACGGCCCTGTCGATCGACACGCGGCGCGTGCAGTTCACGCCGGACCTGATGCCGGGCGACGTGACCGGGTCGATGATCTTCGACGCCCGCACCACAGAGTTCGAGTTCCGGCCGGGCCCGGTCTTCACCAACCTGCTGCTCGCCGACGAGATCAACCGCACCCCGCCCAAGACGCAGGCCGCGCTGCTCGAGGCGATGGAGGAGCGGCAGGTCACCGTCGACGGGACGTCCCGGCCGCTGCCCGAGCCCTTCCTCGTCGCTGCCACGCAGAACCCCGTCGAGTACGAAGGCACCTATCCCCTCCCCGAGGCGCAGCTCGACCGCTTCCTGCTCAAGGTGGTGCTGCCCGTGCCGCCGCGCGAGCAGGAGATCGAGGTCATCTCGCGGCACGCCCGCGGCTTCGACCCGCGTGACCTCGCCTCCGCGGGGGTGCGGCCGGTCGCGTCGGGCGCGGACCTGCTCGCCGGGGCGGCGGCCGTGCGGACCGTCGGCGTCGCCCCCGAGGTCGTCGCCTATGTCGTGGACGTATGCCGTGCCACCCGCACCGCGCCGTCCCTGTCGCTGGGCGCCTCACCCCGTGGGGCGACGGCGCTGCTCGCCACCTCGCGGGCGTGGGCGTGGCTCAACGGTCGCGACTACGTGACCCCGGACGACGTCAAGACCCTCACGCACGCCACGCTCGCCCACCGCCTGTCGCTGCGGCCCGAGGCCGAGCTCGAGGGCGTGTCGGTCGGCGCGGTGCTGCAGACCGCGCTGGACGCCGTGCCGGTGCCGCGATGACAGCTGTGACGGCCGTGACCGCAGCGGGCGCAGGAACCGCAGCGGGCCCAGCGCCCGCGCCGCCGATCCTGCGCCCGGGGTCGCTGGCCTCGCCGCGGTCAGGCTCGACGCGGCGATGACGCTGACCGGCCGCGCCGTGGTGCTCGCCCTGCTGGGCGTGGTGCCGGTGCTGCTGCGCCCCGAGCCCCTCACCGCCACGCTGTGGCTGGTGCTCGTCGTGGTGGTCGCCGGGGTCGACGCGCTGCTGGCCGCCTCGCCGCGCCGCCTGTCGATCACCCGCGACCGCGTCGGGACCATCCGCGCCGAGACCACCACCACGACCCGGCTGCACGTGCACAACGCGTCCCGCCGGACCGCCCGCGGCGTGCTGCGCGACGCCTGGCAGCCGTCGGCCGGGACCAGCGGCGAGCGGCACCGGATCGCGGTGGCGCCCGGTGCCTCGGTCGAGGTCGAGACCGCGCTGACGCCCGTGCGGCGCGGGGACCGGCATACGGACCTCGTCACCGTGCGCACCCTCGGACCGCTGGGGATCGCCGGGCGCCAGGCGTCCGTCGACGTGCCGGGGACGGTGCGCGTGCTGCCGCCCTTCCACTCGCGGCGGCACCTGCCGAGCCGGCTCGCGCGGCTGCGGCAGATCGACGGCCGCTCGGCCGTGCGGGTGCGCGGGCAGGGGACTGAGTTCGACTCCCTGCGCGAGTACGTCGAGGGCGACGACGTCCGCTCGATCGACTGGCGCGCGTCGGCGCGGCGCAGCGAGCTGGTCGTGCGGACCTGGCGACCCGAGCGCGACCGGCGGATCACCCTCGTCGTCGACACCTCGCGCCTGTCGGCGGGGCGGGTCGACGACACGACCCGCCTGGACGCCGCCATCGAGGCATCGCTGCTGCTCACGGCCCTGGCCGCGCACGCCGGCGACCACGTCGACCTCGTCGCCGGCGACCGCGTCGTGCGCGCCCAGCTCGCCGGGGTGGCCCGCACCGACCTGCTCGCCGCGGTCTCCGACGCGCTCGCGACCGTGCAGCCCGCCATCGTCGAGGCCGACTGGCAGGCGCTGGCCTCCGCGGTGGCCCGGCAGGCCCGCCGTCCCTCGCTGCTCGTGCTCCTGACCCCGCTCGAGCCGGCCGCCGTCGCCGAGTCGCTCCTGCCCGTGCTGCCGCTCCTC
>NZ_DLOE01000022.1:156490-169699 GCF_002479615.1 Arsenicicoccus sp. UBA7492
GCGCCCGCCGCACCGCCGAGGAGGCCTACGGCGCGGCGGCGGCGGAGCGGACGCGCACGCAGCGCACGCAGACCGCCGACGCGCTGGCCGGGCTCGGCGTGACCGTGGTGGACGCGCCGCCGCAGGACCTCGCGCCGGCCCTCGCCGACCACTACCTCATGCTCAAGTCCCGCGGCCTCCTCTGACCCGCCGCCGGCCGAGGCATCGACCGGCCTTCGTCCCCCAGGCTGATGATCCCGCCCCCGGTAGGTCCATCGACCGGCCTCCGTCCCCCAGGCTGATGCACGTACCCGAGGTAGTCACATCCGCCCGACCTGGCACGCCAGGCGGATGTGTCCAGCTCAGGCGGATCCTGGATCGGGCGTCTACCTGCCGCCGCGCGCCTCGACGAATGGGCAGGAATCGCAGCTTCCAGCGACCGGGAGCCGCCATACGCGCCCACTCACCGCCCCGCGTCGCGCCATTGGTCACCAGTGACGTTTTGGAACGTTCAAGAGGGCCGCTCAGACGTCGTTGGTGACCAATGGCGCCGGGTGAAGGCGCCGGGTGAGGGCAGCGGGTGAGGGCAGCGGGTGAGGGCGCCGGGTGAGGGCGCCGGGTGAGGGCAGCGGGTGAGGGCAGCGGGTGAGGGCAGCGGGCGGGGGCGGGCGAGTCGAGGTCAGAGGGACGCGACGGCCTCGTCCTCGCGATCGGCGTCGTCCACGTCACCCGTCACGCCTCGGGCCGCCGCACGCCGACCGACCACGAACACATAGGCGAAGAACGCCACCTCGGCCAGCACGCCGATCGTGATGCGCGCCCACGTCGGCAGGCCCGACGGCGTCACGAACGCCTCGAGGACGCCCGACACGAGGAGCACCACCACCAGCCCCATCGCCACCCCGACCGTGGTGCGGCCGGCGGCGGCCAGGGACGCCATACGAGTCCTCGGGCCGGGCTCGACCCACGACCAGAACAGCCGCAGACCCACCCCCGCCGCCACGAACACCGCGGTCAGCTCGAGCAGCCCGTGCGGCAGGATCAGGCCGAAGAACAGCGCGCCCCGTCCGTGGCGGACCATCAGGGCGCCGATGACGCCGACGCTGATGACGTTCTGCAGCAGGACATAGACGACGGGTGCTCCGAGCACGCCCATCGCGATGCACTGCGCGGCGACCCAGGCGTTGTTGGTCCACACGCGCGCGGCGAAGCTGGTGGCCGCGTGCTCGGAGTAGTAGCTCTCGAAGTCGGTGTTGACGTACTGCGCGACCTCGGAGGGGCTCATCAGGGAGTTCTCGACGGTGGGGTTGTGATAGAACCACCAGCCCGCCGCGAACGCCACGACCAGGCTGAGCACCGTCGTCGTCAGCCACCACCAGCGCAGGTGGTAGAGCGTGGCCGCGAAGGTCTCGGTGAAGAACCGGGCGATGTCCCGCACCGACCCGGTCCGCGTCCCCGAGGCACGTCGCCGCGCCCGCGCCAGGACGCCCGAGAGCCATTGCACAACAGCGGGATCCGGCGCACTGGTGCGCACGACGGCGAGGTGCGTGCCGACCCGTTGATAGAGGTCGAGCAGGCGGTCGGCCTCCTCCGCGGAGAGCCGCGACCGACGCGTCAGAGCGTCGAGCTCGTCCCACTCCCCCCGGTGGGCCGCGACGTAGGCGTCCAGGTCCACGCCCCCACCCTAGCCCGCGCCCCTCGCGGACCGGGCCGGCCCAGCCCGCTAGGCTGCCAGACATGCAGCCGCCCAGGTCAGCACGCCCCACGATCGGTGTGGGCGAGGACGATCTCGTCACCGGAGACGCGGTGGCGCTGCGCGTGCCCGCCGCCGGGCCGGGGTTGCGCGTCGCGTCCGGCGCGATCGACGTGGTCTGCGGGGCCCTGCTGCTCTTCGGCCTGTCCCTGGCCTTCGGTGGCGTGCTGGGCGACCTCGACGAGGCGGCCGGCGCGGCGCTGGTCCTCACCACGGTCGTGACGACGTTGGTGATCCTGCCCGCGGTCATCGAGACGCTGACCCGCGGACGGTCGGTGGGCAAGCTCGCCACCGGCACCTGCATCGTGCGCGACGACGGCGGCCCGGTGGCCTTCCGCCAGTGCCTGACGCGCTCGCTCATCGGCTTCCTGGAGATCTGGAGCACGAGCGGCGCCGTGGCCTTCTGCGCGGTGGTGCTCACCGCGCGCGGCAAGCGGCTCGGTGACCTCGCGGCAGGCACGTATGCCGTCCGGGACCGCCTCCGGCTGCAGCTGCCACCGCCCGTGCCGCCCGCCCCCGAGCTGTCCGCGTGGGCCGCGAGCGCCGACATCGCGCCGCTGCCGGACGCGTTGTCGCTGGCCACCCGCCAGTTCCTGCACCGCCGCGAGGGCCTCGATCCCGTGGCCCGGGCCCGCATCGCCCAGGAGCTCGCCGCGACCGTCGCGCAGCACGTCATGCCGCCGCCCCCGGCCGGCACCCACCCCGAGGCCCTGCTGCAGACCGTCGTCGCCGAGCGCGGTCACCGCGACGCGCAGCGGCTGGCCCGCGACGCCGCCACCCGGCACCGCGTCCTGCCCCACGTCTGAGCGGCTGGCCCAGACCTCCGCCGGCGCGATCGCCGCAGCTGCGACAGGCGGCAGCCGTGATCAGGTCAGCTCGGCATACCCCGGCTTGATGACCTCGTCGATCAGGGCGAGCCGCTGGTCGAAGGCGATGAACGCGGATTTCATCGCGTTGATCGTCACCCAGCGCAGGTCCGTCATCGTCCAGCCGGCGTCGCGCACGAGCAGGGTCATCTCCTTGCCCATGCTCGTGTCGCTCATCAGGCGGTTGTCGGTGTTGACGGTCACGCGGAAGCGCAGGTCCTTGAGCAGCGTGATCGGGTGCAGCGCGATGCTCGCGGAGGCGCCGGTCTGGACGTTGCTGCTAGGGCACATCTCGAGGGGGACGCGCTTGTCGCGGACGTAGGCCGCCAGCAGCCCCAGCCGCACGTCCCGCACGTCGGGCAGCTGGTCGTGCTCGGCCGCCCACTGCGGATAGGCGATGCCGTCCACCGTGAGGTCGTCGACGATGCGCACGCCGTGGCCGAGCCGGTCGGCGCCGCACCAGGTCAGCGCCTCCTGGATCGACGGCAGCCCGAAGGCCTCCCCCGCGTGGATCGTGAAGTGGGCGTTCTCGCGGGCGAGGTACTGGAACGCGTCGAGGTGCCGGGTGGGCGGGTAGCCCGCCTCAGCCCCCGCGATGTCGAAGCCGCTGACCTCCTGCTGCCGGTAGCGGACGGCCAGCTCGGCGATCTCGCGGCTCATCGCGGCGTGACGCATGGCGGTGAGCAGCGCGGTGACGCGGATCTGCCGCCCCTCCTCACGAGCCAGCACCTCGCCCTCGCGGAATCCCTCGTTGACGGCCTCGACGACCTCCTCGAGGGTGAGGTCCCGCTCGAGGTGCAGCTCTGGCGCATAACGGATCTCGGCGTAGGCGACGCCGTCGCGCGCCAGGTCCAGGACCTCCTCGCGGGCGACCCGCCGCAGCGCGTCCGGCGTCTGCATCACCCCGACGGTGTGCGCAAAGGTCTCGAGGTAGCGCACCAGGGAGCCGGAGTCCGCGCTCTCGCGGAACCAGCGCCCGAGGTCGGTCGCGTCGTCGGCGGGCAGGGCGTCATACCCCGTCTCGCGGGCGAGCTCGAGGACGGTGGCGGGCCGCAGCCCGCCGTCGAGGTGCTCGTGCAGGAGCACCTTGGGTGCTCGGGCGACCTGCGGGTCGACGTCGTATGCCGGGGAGCTGCTGTCTCGACTGGTCACCCTCACGACCCTACCGGGGGTAGAGGCATCGACCGGCCCTCGTTCGCCAGGCCGATGCCTTCGCCGGGGGCAGAGGCATCGACCAGCCCTCGTTCGCCAGGCTGATGCCTCGGCCCGCGGCGGGTCCTGGGCCAGCTCGCCCGGCAGCGAGGATCCCGGACCCGGGACGCCAGCGCGTCAGTCCTCGTCGCGGTGGACGCCCTCCGGGGTGAACGCCGGGGTGCAGATCGCGAGGTATGTCGCACCCTCCGGCCCCACCCGATAGCGGATCCGCTCGCCGGCGCGGGTCACGATGCTCTGACCTGCGAGGACGCTGGTGGGGCCACCGTCGTGGTCCACGACGACCTCACCGCCCAGCACCACCGTGACCTCGTCGAAGTCCGGCGTCTGGTAGGGCTCGGTCCAGCCGGCGGGCGCCTCCATGCGGGCGACGGACACACCGCGGTCGCCCGTCGAGGCGGCTCCGACGTGCTCGTCGATGATCTTGCCGCCGGGGACGGGGATGCGGACGGGGTCCGTGATGAGCTCGGGCATGCCAGGAGCCTACCCATCCGCGGCACACGAGCCCGTGTCTCTATGTCTCTATCCAAAGGACACCCGCGATGTCCTTTGGATAGAGACATAAGGACACACCCTTGTGGGCGAGTGCACGAGCAGATGTGAGCGCTTCGTCTCGTGCGCGAGGTCAACTCGATCCCCGCTGGCGTGGGGCCGACAGCTTGAGGTGGACCAGCATGCGCGAACGGGAGGGCTCATCCCCGCTGGCGCGATTCCCGCCCCCCTCTCGACGACCCCCGACCTGCTCGCCCGTTGAGCCCGAGGCGGTCTGCCCGAGACCGTCAGCGCTTGGACTTGCGGGCGTTCATCACCAGGACGACCACGCCCGTCAGCACGAAGACCAGGGCGGGCAGGCCGATCCGGACCGGCTGCCACACGCTCATGATCGCCAGGGGCACCAGGACGATCAGGCAGATCAGCACCGCCAGCACCTTGCCGGTCGTCTGGTTGCTCATGAGGTCTCCTTGTCGTGGTGGAGGGCGCACCACGAGTCTGCCGTGATGGTGAACCGCCGGTGGTGGGAGGGGATCCCGCGGTAGACATGATCCTCTCCCCTGCCCGTCTCGATCATCCCGAGGCCCTGAAGGATCCGCACGGAGGCAGGGTTGGCATCGACCGCCTCCGCCCACACCTCGGCGAGCCCCAGCGCGAGGAAAGCATGCGCCAGCCCGGCCCGCGCGACCGCCGCGCCGAGGCCTCTCCCCCACCGCTCTCGACCACCGACGAGATAGCCGAGCTCGCGCCGCTGCTCGTCGGTCCCGTGGAGGTCGACGTAGCCGACCAGACGGCCGTCGAGCTCGGCGCCGAGACGGAGCAGACCGGGCCCGAACCCATCGGACAGCCTTGAGCGCCAACGCGTCTCGTGCTGGTCGACCGTGAGGCCGCGACTCCACTCGGCAGCCTCGCAGAACTCGTCGTCCGCAGCCCAGGAAGCAAGGACCGGGGCGTCGGCCACGGACAGCTGCCGCAGCGAGACGACGTGACGACGACCCACGGGCGGCATACGGCGGGTCAGGAGAGGACCGAGCCGAGGCGCCGCAGCCCCTCGGCGATGACGTCGGGACCGGTGCCGACGTTGATGCGGATGTGGTCGCCCCACGCGGTTCCGAACTCGCTGCCGATCCCGACGGCCAGGCGGGCCTCCGCCAGCAACCGCGCGGCCGGATGATCGCCCAGGTCGAGGCCGCTCGCGTCGATCCAGGACAGGAAGGTCGCCTGCGCCGGCACCGCGACCCGCGCCCCGGCGGGGAGCCCGTCCCGCACCTGCTGGTGGTGGGCTGCGAGGTCGGTCACCAGCGCGTCGAGCCACGGATCGCCGTCGCGATAGGCCGCCTCGGACGCGAGATAGCCGAACTGCCCAGCATGCCAGGGCGTCTCGTAGGGCAGCCCCCGAGACAGCCGGTCCCGCATGACGTCTGACCCCGAGACGATCAGGGCGGCCTTGAGCCCGGCGAGGTTCCACGCCTTGGAGGCTGCGTGCACCGCGATCCCCTGCTGCCGGGCCGCGTCGGAGACGGTGAGGTATGGCGTGAACGTGTGCCCGGGCAGGGTCAGCGGCGCATGGATCTCGTCGCTCAGCACGACGGCCTCGTAGCCGGACACGAGATCCGCCAGGGCCGTGAGGGACTCGCGCGAGTGGACCCATCCGACGGGGTTGTGCGGGTTGCACAGGAGCACGGCCTTGGCGCCGGCCCGCAGCTCGCGCTCGATGCCGTCGAGGTCCAGCGCGTAGCCCGAGTCGGACTGCAGCAGAGGGACTTCCACCGTGCGCATGCCCGTCTCGCCGCCCCAGCGGAAGAACGGCGGATAGACCGGCGGCATGATGATGAAGGCGTCTCCGGGCGATAGCAGCGCCGAGATCGCCGCCATCATCCCCACGGACACGTCGCCGCACAGCGTCACCTGGTCCGGGTCGACGTCCCAGCCCCACCGGCGCCCCGCGAAGCCGGCGAACGCCTCGTGCAGCCCTCGCCCGAAGCTCGGGTAGCCCGTGTCGCCCAGCGCCACAGCGCGATTCAGCGCCTCGGCGACGGGCGGCGCCAGCAGGCAGTCCATCTCGGCGACCGGCATCGGCAGCACGTCGGGGTCGTAGAGCGTCCACTTCGCGCTGCGTCGCGCGCGCAGGTGCGGCAGGTCGAGCCACTCCACGTGTGCCGCAACGCCGCTCATGCGATCCGCTCCATCACGACGTCGGGGCGCTCGGGCCGGTCCTCGCCGATCGTCCACGCACCCTCGAGGGAGGCGACGGCCCGGTCGAACCGCTCGGGCGTGTCCGTGTGCAGGGTCAGCAGCGGCTGCCCGGTCGTGACGGAATCGCCTGGCTTGGCGTGCATCTCGACGCCCGCACCCGCCTGGACGGGGTCCTCCTTGCGCGCCCGTCCGGCGCCCAGGCGCCACGCGGCGACCCCCACCGCATAGGCGTCGAGCGACTGCAGCACCCCGCTCGCGGGGGCGGTGATCACGTGCTGCTCCTTGCTCGTGGGCAGCTCGGCGTCGGGGTCGCCACCCTGGGCGGCGACCATGCGGCGCCATACGTCCATCGCGCGGCCATCGGCCAGCGCGTCCGCGGGGTCCACATCCGAAACCCCCGCGGCAGAGAGCATCTCGCGCGCCAGCGCGACCGTCAGCTCGACGACGTCCGCGGGCCCGCCACCGGCGAGGACCTCGACCGACTCGCGGACCTCGAGCGCGTTGCCCGCCGTCAGCCCCAGCGGGGTGGTCATGTCGGTGAGCAGCGCGACCGTGGTGACGCCGGCGTCCGTCCCGAGATCGACCATGGTGCGGGCGAGCTCGCGGGCGTCGTCCACGGTCTTCATGAACGCGCCGGACCCGACCTTGACGTCCAGCACGAGCGCGCCGGTGCCCTCGGCGATCTTCTTGGACATGATCGAGCTCGCGATCAGCGGGATGGCCTCCACGGTGCCGGTCACGTCACGCAGGGCATAGAGCTTCTTGTCGGCGGGGGCCAGGCCGGAACCCGCCGCGCAGATCACGGCGCCGACGTCCTCGAGCTGACGCATCATCGCGTCGTTGGCGAGGCCCGCCTGCCAGCCGGGGATGGACTCGAGCTTGTCGAGCGTGCCTCCCGTGTGGCCGAGCCCGCGCCCGGACAGCTGCGGCACCGCGACGCCGCAGGCCGCGACGAGGGGCGCGAGCGGCAGGGTGATCTTGTCGCCCACGCCGCCGGTCGAGTGCTTGTCCGCGGTCGGGCGCGACAGCGAGGAGAAGTCCAGCCGCTCGCCGCTCGCGATCATCGCCGCGGTCCACCGCGAGATCTCCTCGCGGCTCATCCCGTTGAGCAGGATCGCCATGGCCAGGGCCGACATCTGCTCGTCCGCGACCGCGCCGCGCGTGTAGGCGTCGATCACCCAGTCGATCTGGCTGTCGCTCAGCGGCTGGTGGTCGCGCTTGGCGCGGATGACGTCGACGGCATCGTGCTGCTCACTCATGCCCAGACCCTACCGGGGGCGCGGACGCAGGACGGCATAGGCCACCACCCCCGCCAGGAGCCCCCAGAACGCCGACACGATGCCGAGCGCCTGCACCCCGGACGCCGTGACGGCGAAGGTGATCAGCGCCGCCTCGGTGACGCTGCGGTGGTGGTCACCCTCGTGCATGGTGTCGTAGATCGAGGCCTGCAACGGCGACAGCAGCGCCACCCCCGCGAGGGCCGTGAGCATGCCCGCCGGTATGGCGGAGAACAGCGACACGATCGTGTCCGCCGCGAACCCGCCGAGCACGTAGAAGAATCCGCACGCCATGCCCGCCACGTAGCGGCGGTCGTGGTCGGGGTGGGACTCCTCGGAGGTGGCGATGGCGGCGGTGACGGCGGCCATGTTGAGCGCGTGCGACCCGAACGGCGCCGCCAGCACCGACGCCACCCCGCTCGCGCCGAGCAGGAGGCGGTCGTCGGCGTCATACCCGCTGTTGTGCATGACGATCAGGCCGGGGGCGTTCTGCCCGACCGCGGTCACGATGAGCAGCGGCAGGGCGATGCCGAGGATCGCGTCCCAGGACCACGTCGGCGTCGTCCACGTGGGCGTCGTCAGCGTGAGCCGCACCGCCATGGCCTTCGCCTGCCCCGTCACCACCGCGAGCAAGCCGCCGGTCGCGAGCGCCAGGAACACCGCGTAGCGCGGCTGCCACCGCCTCCCCACGAGGTAGCCGAGCACGAGCCCGCCCGCCACGACGGGCTGTCCGACGACCGCGGCCGCCACCTTGAGGGCGAACGGGAACAGCACGCCCGCCAGCACCGCCGCCGTGATCGGTCGCGGCACCGCCTGCAGGAGGCGCCCCACCAGGCCGGTCGCCCCCAGCAGCACGGACACGACGCCGCACACGACATAGGCCCCGATCGCGTCCGAGAACCGGTAGTCGCCGAGCGAGGTGATCAGCAGCGCCGCACCCGGGATCGACCAGGCGACCATGACCGGCTGCTTCGTCCACCACGACGTGACGAGGCAGACGAGCCCCGAGCCCACCGAGATCGCCCACACCCACGAGGCGGTGAGCTGCGGTGACAGCCCGCCCGCCCGTGCCGCCTCGAGCACGACGAGCAGCGGGCTGGCATACGAGATCGCCACGGCGACGAACCCGGCGAGGACGGCGGACAGGCTGGCGTCGCGGCGCAGGTCAGGACGGGTGCGGGTTGCGGTGGTCACGCGGACCTCTCGGAGCGGGGGCACCGGGAGCGCCCGGCAATGGCCGCGACCACGCTAGCCGGGGCGGCACCGGGTCACCCCGGGGAGGTGCCTAGGACTGGCCCGGAGGTATGGCGCCCCCGGCCGCCCGATGAGGCGCCCTCATCGCCTGGCTCACTTGACGCATCGTTAAGCGCTCGCCATGATGGATACATGTCAACGAGCAGCAGCCCGGGCGGTCGGTTCAGCAACGCCGCCGCCGAGTCCAGGAGCCGGGTCCCCCAGCGCGTGTCCAGCACCGAGGGCTGGTATGTCGTCAGCGTGGCCGCCGTCTTCGGCGCCTGCCACGCGCTCCTCTACCAGACGCACGCGATGGAGTGGGGAGGGATCATCCGCTTCGCCGCCCTCTTCGTGACGGCCGCGGGGACGACCTGGCTGCTGCGGCAGACCCACGCCCACCGCCAGGTGCATCCCCGCGGGCACCGGGCGGCCATGGTGACCGCGATCGCCTGGATGCTCGCGCTGGTCCTCGTGGCCGGGTGGTTCTGGATCGTCCCGGCGAAGGGGCACGACGTCGGATGGGCGTGGACCTCGCTCGTCGCCCTGGTCGGCGCACTCCCCCTCGCCCTCGTCGGCGCCCGACTCGTCCGGGCCGCCCGGTGACCCTCGCCGCCGCACGGCAGTCCTTGGACGACGTCGTCCACTCGCCGGTCCGCCTCACGATCATGTGCGCGCTGGCCAGCGTGGACTCGGCCGACTACCAGACGCTCAAGGACGCCCTCGACGTGAGCTATGCGCTGCTGTCGAAGCACGCGGCGATCCTCGAGGACGCCGGCTATCTCATGTCGGAGAAGACCTTCCGCGGCAAGACGCCCCAGACGCACTTCCGGCTCACGCGCGCGGGTCGCGCGGCGCTGGCGGCCCACCTCGAGGCGCTCGACGAGATCGTCCGCGGCCTCGCGTCAGCCTGAGCGCGTGGACCCGGACGTCGCCATACCCGCCGGCGGCAAAGGCATCAGCCTGGGGAACGACGGCCGGTCGATGCCTCCGCCGGGGGCAGGTCTGCGCGGTAGCGCGCGAAGGACGGCACCAGCGCCGACGCCGCCAGCACCAGGAGGACCACGAGCACGCCACCGGCCAGCGTCGCCCACGCCGCCCCCACCAGGCCCGCCGCATAGCCGTGCGCCACGTCCGCGATGCGGGGCCCACCGGCCACCACCACGATGAAGATCCCCTGCAGCCGACCACGCACCTCCGGCGACGCCGCCGACTGCAGCATCGACTGCCGGAACGCCGCCGACACCATGTCCGCCGCCCCCGCCATGGCCAGGGCGACCGCCGCCAGCCAGATCCACGGATGCAGCCGCCCGTCGGCCGGCAGCACCGCCGCACCCGCCAGCGCGACCGCCACCCCCCACGCCACGATGCACAGCACCACCGCGCGACCGTGCATCTGCACGCGCGACACCCACCCGGAGAACACCCCGCCGAGCACCGCGCCGACCGGGATCGCGGCAAAGAGCACCGCGAAGGCCGGCCCTCCCCCGGCCTCGCCACCCAGGTTGACGTGCGCGATCTCGGGGAACAGCGCCCGCGGCATCCCGAAGACCATGGCGATCAGGTCCACCACGAAGCTCATCATCAGGACGGGATGCCCTCCGAGATAACGGATCCCGTCGATCACCGAGCGCAGCCCGGGCGCGGATGAGGGCGCCCCGTCGTGACGCTCCGCGGGCAGCGGGGGCAGGCGGCGGACGGCATACAGCGTGGCGAGCAGGCAGATCGCATCGGTGAGATAGAGCCACGAGAAGCCGACGAGCGGGATCAGCGCCCCCGCCACCAGCGGCCCGGCGATCGCGCCGGCCATGAACAGCGTCATGTTGAGCGCGTTGGCCGCGGGCAGCAGGTTCATCGGCAGGATCGACGGCAGCACCGCGGTCCGCGTCGGCTGGTTGACCGCGAAGAAGGCCTGCTGCACGGCGAACAGGCCGAGCAGCAGCCAGACGTTCGTCGACCCGAGCGCCGCCTGCAGCCAGAAGCCGAGCGTCGAGACGATCAGCCCGACGGTCGTGAAGGTCAGCAGCCTGCGCTTGTCGACGTGGTCCGCGAGCGCCCCGCCCCACAGCCCGAACACCACGAGCGGGACGAGCCCGAAGATCCCCGTGAGCCCGACGTAGGCCGAGGAACCGGTGTCGGCATAGATCTGCGCCGGGACGCTCACGATGGTCAGCTGGGCGCCGATGACGGTGATGATGTTGGCGGTCCACAGCCGCCGGAAGTCGCCGTGCTGCAGGGGCCGGGTGTCGGCGACGACGGAGCGCAGGTTCACCGGGACAGCCTAGGTCCTCGCCCCGCCTCTCCCCAGCGTCGCCACCGTCGCCACCGTCGCCACCGTCGCCACCGTCGCCGGGCAGGAGCAGGATGGGCCGTATGACGACCGCCCGCCGCCCCGACGACCACTACCTCGCGCGGCTGCCGGACGGGACGGTCAAGCAGGTCAACCCGTTCACCGGCACGCAGGTGTGGACGGTGCCGGGGCGCGGCAACCGGCCGCTCGGCGCACCCGCCCTGGCCGCCGCTCCCGTGGGCGAGGACGAGCGGGACCGGTTGTGCGCGTTCTGCCCGGAGCGCTACGCCGAGACGCCGCCGGAGAAGTCGCGGCTCGTGAGAACCCGCGCCGGCCAAGCAGATCCGGGGTGGGCGACGCTGACCGGCCTGTCCCGCACCGAGCTCCACGACACGATCGCCGAGTTCCGCCGGGTGCCGAACCTGTTCGAGATCCTCAGCTACGACTACTGGCGGCTCAACCACGGCGTCGCGCTGCCCGCTGCGGCACGCGCACGACGCGACGCCTACCTCGCCGACCCGGCCGGGCGCGCCCACGTGCTCGCCGTCGCCCGCGCCAAGGCGCTCGCCGGCGGGACCGCGGCCAAGGCGTGGGAGCTGCTCGACGAGGCGCAGCGGCTCGCCGGGACCGAGGCGTTCTTCGGTGGCGGGCACGACGTGATCGTCGCGCGCCGTCACCTGGTCGACGGCGCCACCGACACCAGCGCCCTCGCCTCGTCGGGCACGCTCACCCCCGAGGAGCACCGCGCCTACGTGGGATTCACCATCGACGCCATGGCCGACCTCTACGCGAGCAACCCGCACGTGCGCTACGTCGCGGCGTTCCAGAACTGGCTGAAGCCCGCCGGCGCGTCCTTCGACCACCTGCACAAGCAGCTCGTCGCCATCGACGAGCTCGGCACCCAGGCCGAGCAGGAGCAGGAACGGCTGCGCCGCCACCCCACGCTGTATGCCGACGCGGGACCCGCCCTCGCCGAGCGCGCCGGGCTCGTGGTCGCCCGCACGGAGCACGCCGTCGCCTACGCCGGGTTCGGGCACCGCTACCCCACCCTCGAGGTCCACTCCCTCTCGCCGCAGCGCGAGCCCTGGCGCCAGCAGCGCCACGAGGTCGACGCCGTCGCGGACCTGCTGCACGCCCTCCACGCCGCCACCGGCGTCCACGTCCCCTGCAACGAGGAGTGGCACCACACCCCCACCGGCGTCGACCTGCCCCTCCCCTGGCGGATCGTCCTCAAGTGGCGGGTGTCCACGCTGGCGGGGTTCGAGGGCGGCACCAAGATCTACGTCAACACCATCGACCCGTGGGCGCTCCGCGACCGGGTGGTCACCCGCCTCCACGCCCTGGCCGACGAGGGACGGCTGGCGGACGGCATACGGCTGTCACCTCCGACCCGGCCCGATGCGTCTCACCAGGCATGACCACCTGCCAGGCCTCACCATGAGCCGCTCCCCGGCGGGCTTCGAGGAGTTCGCGCGGGCCAGCGCCCGGTCGCTCTCCGGCCGCGCCTACCTGCTCTGCCACGACCACCACCTCGCCGAGGACCTGGTGCAGGAGACGCTCGCCCGCAGGTACGTCCGCTGGCGGCACATCGACCACGTCGAGAGCCCAGCCGGCTATCCCCGCGCCGCCCTCACCAACGCCTACATCGACCGGACGCGCCGCCGCAGCCATCACGAGCCGCCGCTGGCCGAGGTCGCCGACACCGGTGTGCCCGACCAGGTCGACGGCGTGCCCCGACGGGTCACGTTGCGTCGAGTAGTGGGGGTTTCGCGGTGCGGGCGTGCCCCGACGGGTCACTTTGCGTCGGGAGAACTCCGGCGTGGAGCGGGGTCGCCTGCGGACCTGCCCCCACGGGTCACCTGACGTCGGATGGGAGGGGTCTCGCGGTGCAGGGGTGCCCTGACGGGTCACTTC
>NZ_DLOE01000022.1:169955-170242 GCF_002479615.1 Arsenicicoccus sp. UBA7492
GGCGTGCCCTGACGGGTCACTTTGCGTCGGGAGAACTCCGGCGTGGAGCGGGGTCGCCTGCGGACCTGCCCCCACGGGTCACCTGACGTCGGATGGCAGGGGTCTCGCGGTGCAGGGGTGCCCTGACGGGTCACTTCACGTCGGGTAGCGGGGTCTCGCGGTACCGGCGTGCCCTGACGGGTCACTTCACGTCGGGTGTCGTGGGGCTCCCGGCTGCGGCGCGGCCGGGCCGGTCCCTCTGCGTCGGGGGGCGTCCGGCGCGGGGGGGGGGCGCCTGCGGACGGGCC
>NZ_DLOE01000025.1:0-8135 GCF_002479615.1 Arsenicicoccus sp. UBA7492
GGTTCGTGTACGTCGCGTTCGGGACGCTGTACGCCGAGTCGCAGCGACGCTATCTGGAATCGGTCGCACCCTACGCCCGCCGCCTGATCGATCAGGCGGGAGTGCCCGATGTCGACTCGATCACGGGGATGCCGCCGGCGGTCGCCCTGCAGCAGCAGCGCGGTGCCGGCAACGCACGATCGACCGTGGGCAGCATCACCACGTTGTCGAGCTTGATACGAATGCTGTACTCGAGGGCCGGGGACTATCCGGATGGGCAGCCGATGTTGTATGCGGAGGACTTCTCCGCGAACACGGTCCAAGGGGCCTGCTCGGAATGCCACGGCATCGGCCGCGTGTACACGGTGAACGAGCAGCAGATGGTCCCGGACCCATCGCTCACCATCCGCGAACGCGCCATCGCTTCCTGGCCGACCGCGTGGCACGGCCATCAGCTGCGCGACGTACTGGTTTCTCTTGGTTACGACGTCGATGTGCCGTGGCGGGACCTGCCGAAAGAGGACCGGGACTGGATCCTCTACACCGATGAGACCCCCTTCGTTCCGGTCCACTCCCGGCTCACCCTCTCTGAGTCCAGAGCTGCGATCGAGGCAGGCGTGGAGCCGAGCTACTCGGGCACGTTCGTCGGGGCTCGTCGGTACATTCTGGACACGTTCGCGAACACGAAAAGCGCCTCGATGAAGCGGCGCGTCGCGCAGTTTCTCATCGCTGCCATCTGCCCGGTCTGTGATGGCAAGCGGCTGAAGCCCGAGGCGCTGTCCGTCACGTTCGAAGGTTTCGACATCGCCGAATTCTCCCGACTGCCGCTTCGGGAACTTGCCACGATCCTCTCGGGAGTCGTTGCACGCCTGGAGGAGCTCGGAGCCGCTTCTTCCGGCGCTGCCTCTCCGCGGGCGGCATCGCAGGAGCATGTCGCTGCTGGCGGTTCCTCGCCTGCCGCCGCGCCCGATGTGCGACCCACCCTGAGCCGAGCGCCAGAGAAGCGTGCCGCTGCGGTCCAGCTCGCATCAGGGGTGCTGCAGCGACTTCGTCCATTGGTCGATCTGGGGCTGGGCTACCTGTCGTTGAGCCGGACGACGCCGACGCTGTCGGGCGGCGAGCTGCAGCGGCTACGGCTCGCGACGCAACTCAGCTCTGATCTCTTCGGGGTGGTCTACGTCCTCGACGAACCCTCGGCGGGGCTGCATCCGCAGGACGTGACGGCGCTCCTCGGGATCCTCGACGGACTCAAGGGGAAAGGGAACAGCCTGTTCATCGTCGAGCACTCCGTGGCCGTGATGCGGCACGCGGACTGGTTGGTCGACATCGGCCCGGGCGCCGGTGAACACGGCGGCCGAGTGCTCTACAGCGGCCCGCCCGACGGGCTCGCCGATATCGAGGAGTCCGTGACACGCGGGTACCTCTTCGGTGGCCGCGGTCTCCCTCTTCGCACACCCCGTGAGGCACGCAGTTGGCTGTGCCTGGAGAACGTGACGCGGAACAACCTGCACGACCTCACAGTCGATATCCCATTGGGTGTCTTCACCGTGGTCACGGGCGTGTCCGGGTCCGGCAAGTCGAGTCTGGTCACCCAGGCGCTTCCGTCGCTGCTTGGCGATCGCCTTGGCCGGGCCGTCCCGGCCGATGACGAGCCGGTCAGCGACGAGTCACTCCTCGCGGATGCGCCGGGACGTCTCGATGGACGCGTCGCCGGGCCCGTCACCGGTGTACGCCGGCTGATCGTCATCGACCAGCGGCCCATCGGCCGGACGCCGCGGTCGAACGTCGCCACCTACACCGGGCTGTTCGACCACGTACGTCGTCGATTCGCAGATACCCCGGAAGCTCGTTCACGCGGGTACAAGCCCGGCCGATTCTCCTTCAATGTCGCCGGCGGGCGCTGCCCGACCTGCGAGGGCGAGGGATCGGTGATGGTCGAGCTCCTCTTCCTGCCTTCCGTGTACACCGAATGCCCCGACTGCCACGGCGCCCGATACGAGGCGTCAACGCTCGAGGTCACGTGGCGGGGGCGCACGATCGCTGACGTGTTGTCGATGAGCGTCGAGGAGGCGAACCTGTTCTTCGTGGGCGATGAGGAGATCACTCGATCCCTGGCCGCTTTGTCGGACGTTGGACTCGATTACCTCCGACTGGGTCAACCGGCAACGGAACTCTCGGGGGGTGAGGCCCAGCGCGTCAAGCTGGCGGCCGAGCTGCAGCGTGCGCAGCGTGGGTACACGCTGTACGTATTGGACGAGCCGACGTCCGGGCTCCACTGCGCCGACACGGATCGTCTGGTCGCGCATCTGCAGACGCTGGTCGATGCGGGCAACACGGTCGTCGCCGCGGAGTTGGACATGCGCGTCGTCGCGGTGGCCGATCACGTGATCGATCTTGGACCCGGCGCGGGCGACGCCGGCGGGACCGTGGTTGCAGCGGGTACGCCCGCCTACGTCGCGGACAAGGGCGTCGGTGCTTCCGCGGGCTACCTTGCCGCCGCACTGCAGGCAGCTACCAACGTGACCCCATTGTGACGAGTGTGTCGCTGTGCGATATGAACATCGCACAGCGACACACTCGACGAGGTCGGGGTTGGAACCTTCAGCAGTCCCAGAAGCTCGTCCGGACGCTCTGACCCCGCAGGCTCTGACCCCGCACGCTCCATCGCCACCGAGCATGACGAGATGCTCGGATCCCTGATCCGGGCCTCTCGTCAGCTCGGTGGCGCAGCTGGCCGACGGCGTGCCCGGGCCACCGCACCACCGGGCCCTCACGAGGACAGCAGGGCGATCAGGCCACCTGCCGTGCGTTCGTCGATCACCAGGTCCGACACCACGCCCGCGCGCAGCGCCCCCAGCGTCCCCTGGATCTTGTTGTCACCCGCCACCGCGCACAGCCTGCGGTTCACACGCCGCAGCTCTGCGGGGGAGGGCCCGGAGGCCCGGCGGTTGAGCGCGATCCCGGCATACGACCCGTCCACCCGCAGGAAGTGCGTGGCGACGTCGCCGACGACGTGCTGGTCGGCGAGCTCGCGCACCTCCTCGGGGCGCAGGTAGCCGGTGGAGTAGACCTGGCTGAGCAGCCGCCCGCGGAAGGCCCCGACGCTGAACACCGCGATGTCGCAGGTGCGCCGCAGCTCGAGGATCCGGCGCACGGATCCCTCACGCCACAGCGCCTCCTTGGTCTCGGCGAAGTCGAAGAACGCCGGGGCGGGGAAGTAGTAGAGCTCGGTGTCGTAGGCGCTCGCGAAGCGATCGAGCAGCTCGGTGATGTAGCGGACCCCGGAGGTGCGGGCGTTGGCCGCGCCGTTGAGCTGCACGACCACCGACCCGGTGGTGGGGTGCGGCGCGAGATGCCCCGCGATGGCGGATGTGGTCGTGCCCCACGCGACCGCGAGGGTCATGTCGTCGCCCATCCACGAGTCCAGCAGGCCGGCGGCGCGCCGGGCCACGGCCTCGAGCCGCTGGGGATCACTGGCCGAGGACGACACGGGCACGACGTGCGCCTGCACCCCGAAGGCGTCGAGGAGGGTGCGCGCGGTGTGGTCGGTCGGCCCGTCGGGCGCCGCGACCGTGATGCGCACGATCCCCTCGTCCCGGGCCCAGCGCAGCAGCCGCGAGACGGTCGACCGCGAGACGCCGAGGTCACCGGCGATCATGTCCATGGTCTGGTCCTGCAGGTAGTACAGCTGCGCTGCGCGGTAAGCGGATTCACGATCGTTCACGAGCCTCGCCCCCTCCTGCACGTTCGTGCAGACCGCTTGAGCATACGTGCAGGGCGACGCATGCTCGATGCAGAGACCAAGATGCACCACGGGGTGCACCCACCGAGCCGCCGGTCGACACCGGCACAGAAAGGGTCGTGAGGACCATGGCCGCCACACCGATGACCTCCACCGCACTGTCCGCGACGAGCCGCGCCGACGCCCTCGAGGCGATGACGACCGGCGAGCCCCTGGACCTGCTCGTCGTCGGCGGCGGCGTCACCGGCGCGGGCATCGTGCTGGACGCCGCGAGCCGGGGCCTGCGCGTCGGCATCGTCGAGGCCGAGGACTGGGCCTCCGGCACCTCCCAGTGGTCCTCCAAGCTGGTCCACGGCGGCCTGCGCTACCTCTACCAGCTCAACTTCGCCCTCGTGGCCGAGGCCCTCAAGGAGCGCGGCCTGCTGCTCACGACCCTCGCCCCGCACCTGGTCAAGGCCCAGCCCTTCCTGTGGCCCCTCAAGCTGCCGGTCGTCGAGCGGTCCTACAGCGCCGTGGGGGTGGGGATGTACGACGCCCTCGCGCTCGTCGGGGCCAAGGGCACCAAGACCGTCCCGCTGCAGAAGCACTACACGCGCCAGGGCGCCCAGGAGCTCTTCCCCGACATCCGCGACGACGCGCTGACCGGCGCGATCCGCTTCTACGACGCCCGCGTCGACGACGCCCGCCTGGTCATCGACCTGGTCCGCACCGCCGCCGGGTATGGCGCGCTCGCGGCCACCCGCACGCGAGTCACCTCCTTCGTCAAGGACGACACGGGACGGGTCGTGGGTGCCGAGGTGCACGACGCCGAGGGCGACCGCGACCTGACGATCCGCGCGCACCGGGTGGTCGCCGCCGCCGGCGTCTGGACCGAGGACGTCGAGGCGATGTCGGGCTCCGACCAGGGCCTGAAGGTGCTGGCGTCCAAGGGGATCCACATCGTCGTGCCCAAGGAGCGGATCCAGGGGGAGACCGGGCTGTTCCTGCGCACCGAGAAGTCCGTGCTGTTCGTCATCCCCTGGGAGCGCTACTGGGTCATCGGCACGACCGACACCCCGTGGGAGCAGGACCTGCGCAACCCGGTGGCCACCGCCGAGGACATCGACTACGTCCTCGAGCAGGCCAACTCGGTGCTGGCCCGTCCCCTGACCCGCGACGACATCATCGGCACGTATGCCGGGCTGCGCCCCCTCCTGCAGCCCCACCGCGGCAGCGGCGGGTCCTCCACCAAGGTGTCCCGCGAGCACACCGTGGCCGAGGTCGCCCCGGGGCTGTGGTCGATCGCCGGCGGCAAGCTGACGACCTATCGCGTCATGGCCGAGGACGCCGTCGACGTCGCGCTGGGCGAGGAGGCGGCCGAGGCCAACCCGTCCGTCACCGAGCACACGCCGCTGGTCGGCGCGGCCGGGTTCGACGCCTACCGCCACCAGGCTCCGCGCATCGCCGCCGCCTACGGGTGGAGCGCCGAGCAGGTCGAGCACCTGCTGTCGCGCTACGGCGCAGAGCTCCCGGCCCTGCTGGCCCTCGTCGACGCCGACGCCTCCCTGGGGGAGCCGCTCACGACCGCGCCCGCCTACCTGCGGGTGGAGGCGGCGTTCGCCGTCACCCACGAGGGCGCGCTGCACCTCGAGGACATCCTCATGCACCGCATCCGGCTGCACTACGAGACCCGCGACCGGGGCGTCAGCGCTCTCGAAGAGATCGGCGCGATCGCCGCACCGCTGCTCGGCTGGGATGAGGACGACCTCGCGCGGGAGCAGGCGGCCTACCGCACCCGCGTGGCGGGCGAGGCCGCGGCGGAGCAGGAGCGGACCGACGCCGCCGCCTCCGCGGCCCGCGCCCAGGTCACCGGCGAGGCGCTGCCGGCCTCGTCCTGAGCCACCCGCTCGGCCTGACCGACCCGCTCGACCGCTAGAACAACCCACCCCCCGGGCGCCATCACCGTCCCGGCCGGGGCGACTGCAGGACAACGACGTTCACCAAGGAGTCACCCATGCCCATCTCGCTCACCGCTGCCCTCTCCGAGATGGCGATCGCCGCACCCCCCACCGAGCCCGTGCCGCTCGGTACGGTCTTCGCCCACGAGCTGCTGGGGACGATGATCCTCATCGTGCTCGGCGCGGGGGTGGTTGCCAACGCCCTGCTGCCCGACTCCAAGGGCAAGGGCGGCGGCAACCTGATGATCAACGTCGGGTGGGGCATCGGCGTGATGGCCGGCGTCTACGTCGCCTTCAAGTCGGGCGGGCACCTCAACCCCGCGGTGACCCTCGGCCTGTGGGCCAACGGCGCCGACTTCGCCCCCGGCGTCCCGGCCGGCGCCACGACCGCGCTCGTCTACATCGCCGCGCAGGTCCTCGGGGCCTTCCTCGGCGCGGTCCTGGCCTGGCTGGCCTATCGCGACCACTTCGACCGGGAGGCCCCCGCCGGCGACAAGCTCGCGATCTTCTCGACCGGCCCGGCCATCCGCAGCTATGGCAACAACCTGATCACCGAGGTCATCGCGACCTTCGTGCTCGTCTTCGTCATCGTCACCTTCGGGCAGAACCCCGCCCAGCTCGGTCCGCTGCCCGTCACCCTGCTGGTCATCGGCATCGGCGCGAGCCTCGGCGGGCCCACCGGCTACGCCATCAACCCCGCCCGCGACCTCGGCCCCCGCATCGCCCACGCCCTGCTCCCGATCAAGGGCAAGGGTGGCAGCGACTGGGCCTATGCCTGGGTCCCTATCCTCGGACCCGTGCTCGGCGGCGTCCTCGCCGGTGTCGCCGCCACGGCGTTCGTCGGCTGATCGACATACAGTCAACCCAACTCACAAGGACGTGAAGGACAACTCATGAGCCCCAACACCCAAAAGTACGTCATGGCGATCGACCAGGGCACGACCAGCTCGCGCGCCATCCTCTTCGACCACTCGGGCCAGATCGTGAGCACCGGCCAGCTCGAGCACGAGCAGATCTTCCCCCGGGCCGGGTGGGTGGAGCACGACCCCAAGGAGATCTGGCGCAACGTCCGGCAGGCCGTGGCCCAGTGCCTCGCCGCCTCCAAGGACATCAACAGCAGCAACATCGCCGCCGTCGGCATCACCAACCAGCGCGAGACGGCGGTCGTGTGGGACAAGACCACCGGCGAGCCCGTCTACAACGCGATCGTCTGGCAGGACACCCGCACCGACAAGATCTGCGACGAGCTCGCCCAGGGCGACGACGACCGCTTCAAGGAGCGGTGCGGCCTGCCGCTGGCGACCTACTTCGCGGGGCCCAAGGTCAGGTGGATCCTCGACAACGTCGACGGCGCCCGTGACAAGGCCGAGCGCGGCGACCTGCTGCTCGGCACCACCGACTCCTGGGTGGTGTGGAACATGACCGGCGGCGTCGAGGGCGGCATCCACGTCACCGACGTCACCAACGCCAGCCGCACGATGCTGATGAACCTCGACACCCTCGACTGGAACGAGGACATCTGCGCCGAGATGGGCATCCCCATGTCGATGCTCCCCGAGATCAAGAGCTCCTCGGAGGTCTACGGCGAGGGTCGCGAGGGCGGCTTCCTCGTCGGCGTGCCGATCGCCGGCATCCTCGGGGACCAGCAGGCGGCGACCTTCGGGCAGGCGTGCTTCGAGCGCGGCATGGCCAAGAACACCTACGGCACCGGCTGCTTCATGCTCATGAACACCGGCGAGGAGGTCATCCACTCGCGCAACGGCCTGCTGACCACCGTCTGCTACAAGATCGGCGACAACAAGCCCGTCTACGCCCTCGAGGGGTCGATCGCCGTGGCCGGCTCGCTCGTGCAGTGGGTCCGTGACAACCTCGGGCTGATCAAGGATGCCGCCGAGATCGAGACGCTCGCCACCACCGTCGACGACAACGGCGGCGCGTACTTCGTCCCGGCGTTCTCGGGGCTGTTCGCGCCGTACTGGAAGGACGACGCCCGCGGCGCCCTCGTGGGCCTGACGCGCTATGTCAACAAGGGGCACATCGCCCGCGCCGTGATCGAGTCCACGGCGTTCCAGACCCGTGAGGTCGCCGAGGCGATGGCTGCCGACGCCAAAGACGCCGACATCGAGCTCACCGAGCTCAAGGTCGATGGCGGGATGACGGCCAACGAGACCCTCATGCAGTTCCAGGCCGACCAGCTCGGCGTGGCCGTCGTCCGGCCGCAGGTGTCGGAGACGACTGCCCTCGGTGCGGCCTACGCGGCCGGGATCGCCGTGGGCTACTGGGACGGCGAGCAGGACGTCATCGACAACTGGGCCGAGGACGTGCGGTGGGAGCCCCAGGTCGACGAGGACGAGCGCGAGCGCACCTATCGCCTGTGGAAGAAGGCCGTGACCCGGACCTTCGACTGGGTCGACGACGACGTGCGCTGACCGAGCGTCTCGCGATCCGGCTCCGGCCGTATGCCGGGAGGGCCCCAC